>JBCDJA010000028.1:0-12355 GCA_038748465.1 Pseudomonadota bacterium | reverse complement strand
TTCTCAACCGGCCGGATCCTCCGCCGGTCTGGCTTTACCGGCGAGCTGCGCGCCGTTGGCACGGTGTTGCGCGATCAACTGGCCTTTCTGCACCGGGTCGGATTTAACAGTGTCGATGCGGATGATCGGGTCACGCCGACCACATGGGCGCAGGCCCTTGACGAGATGAGCCACGCCTATCAACCGAGCGCCGATGGCCTCTCAACGATTTTTGATCTGCGTGCTGCACGTCAGCGGGCGACCGCCTAAGGCGGGCGTTTAAGCAATTTTGATGTGCGCGACATTGGCCCCGTCGCGCCGGATCAGATCCAACGCTTCTGAAGCCTCAACAGGCGCGCCGAACACAAAGCCCTGACCGTAGCTGCACCCATGCTCGCTGAGGCGACGTGCATCCGCCTCGCTTTCCGCCCCCTCTGCGATCACTTGTAACTCCAGGGTTTCGGCCAGGCGGATCACCATCTCAACGATGGCATCGGAGCCTTTTTCAGCGGCCATGGCGGAGACGAAAGACCGGTCAATTTTCAGCAGATCGAAGGGGTATTGCTGCAGGGTACTGAGCGAGGCAAAGCCGGTGCCGAAATCATCAAGGGCCAACCGCACGCCCCGCGCCCGAAGCCCGGCCATTAAATTTGCAACACTGTCTGGGTCCTCAAGCACCATGGATTCCGTCAGCTCAAGGATGAGTGAGGGCGGCTCAAGCCGCGCCGCGCTGAGCATATCGGTCACGTCCTGCTCAAAGTCCTCGCGCTGGATCTGCCGGCTCGATACGTTGACGCACATAAACAGGGTGTCCGCCTCGCCATAAGCTGCCTTCCACCGCGCGAGCTGAAAGCCGGCCATCGACAACACAAACCGGCCCAAGGGCACAATCATGCCCGTTTGCTCTGCAATCGACATGAATTGCTCGGGCAGCAGCACGCCACGCGTCGGATGGTGCCAACGCACCAAGGCTTCAAAGCCCGCCAAGCGCCGCCCACCCAATTCAACAATCGGCTGGTACAGGACTTGAATTTCGTGCCGCTCCAGCGCCCGTCGCAAATCGGCTTCAAGCGAGAGGGTATTCTCTTCGGTATTGTTCTTCAGATCGTCGAAAAAGAGATGAGCGCCCCCACCCTGCCGCTTGGCATGAAACATCGCCCGCTCTGCCTGGCGCAGCACATCATCGGCGCTCGGAGCGTCTACCGACTTAAGTAATGGGCCACGTCCCACCTGCGCAATGCCGATGCTCAAGGAGGGGAAGAGATCTTGTCCATCGATGGCCAGCGGCTCAGCCATCAGGGTCTGCAACTCGGCAATCCAGTCTTCGAGAGCAACACGAGGGTCCACCGAACCGCCGACCGCGACCGCAAGTTTGAGCGGTGTCGAGACGATCAGGGCAAATTCATCGCTTCCGGACCGGACCAAAAAATCGCCTGGAGCCAGAGCGCCAATGAGGCGGTCCGCTACGGCTTTAAGCAGGGCATCGCCCGCGGTCGGCCCCAAGCCGTCATTCACGGTCTTAAACCGGTCGACATCGGCGACCACCAACCAGGCCGGCGGATCAAGCTTATCGTCGCCATCGGTGCCCTGGGCCGAAAGCGCCGCCACCATGGCCGAGCGAAGGGGCAGCCCGGTAATCTTATCGCGCTCTGCTTCGGCGATCAGAGCGACTTCCGATTGCTTGGCCAGACTGATATCGGAGACCACCCCAATGCACCGGGCCGCAAACCCGTCGTCCCCAGGCAAACACGTTGCACGCAGCTGTAACCACACATAGCCACCATTTTGGTGACGCATCCGAAACTCAACCGCGAAGGAAACATTGCCTCGCTCAAGATACGAGCGCATGGCACTCACATAGGTGTCCTGATCGTCCTCATGGATCCGCTCCGACCAAGCTTTTTCCGTCCGCGGAAGACCACCGCTTGGCAGGCCGACCATCGCATCGACACTTGGCGACAGGTAGAGCGTATCGCCCGATGGCACCCAATCCCAAATGCCTTGATGCGCCCCGGCCACGCCCAACGCATATCGGTTTTCTGCTTGCAAAACAGGGCTCGAGCCCGCCGATTTCACAGGTTTGGCGGGGCTCGGCAGTCGCTCAAGCGGCGCGGTTTTGCGCTCGGGCTTGCTAAGCGCCAGGGCCGTCTCCAGGGCGGCACGACTGGGCAAAGCGCCCGGCATCAGCACACCGAGTGTAATCATCACCGTCGCAGTCGCAAATCCGGCATGCAGCAGCGGGTCGACAAGAAGGGCCAGGCGGCCAACGGGCGCCGCAGCGGCGAGCGAGGCGATGACCGCGATAATAAACATCGCAACCCCGCCATGGCGAATGAGGAGATCAGCCGGTTCCGCGTCCTCGCCAACCTCGAACAACACCGCAGCAGCAACCGACAGCATGCAAAGGCTTAGCCCAGCGCACAGCGCGCCCGCATAAGGCCAGCCGATGAGGCTGATAAGGACCGGGACAACGCTGAGGAGCGGGATCGCAACGAGCCCATGCGAGATCCACACCGGGCCGCGGTCCCCCTTGTGGAGCAGCGACAACAGGCCCGCCCCGGCACTCATCATCAGAGCGGCACCGGCAAGGGCGACTGTGCTGAGGCCTGCCGGACCGAGCGGAACATAACTTCCCAGAAAGCCGCTTGTCGCCCCGATAAAGAGGGACGCCCCAAACACAAAACCGGCGCCGTTGAGAGCTCTCCCATCGGGCTTCATCACAAAGCGAGCCAAGGCATAGGCGACAAAGGTGATGAGGACCCCAAGCAAAAGGCCCGAAAAGGCGGTGACGGCCTTTACATACCGTCCGTGTGCGGTCTCGCTCCAAATCATGAGCCGCGGGACCTGGCGAGCCCCCGCCAGGTCAACCACAAGCTCTGAACGGCTGGCCGAGCGGAGCGGCAACCGATAGATCTTTGCCTCGCTCGTTAATCGCGCAGACACAGCCCTCTCAAGCGGCGGACGATCGACAACGCCGGCCTTGATCTCATCAAAGTCAGTGCGCGCCCAAGCTTGGGCCCCACTTCCCGCAAGTCCGGGCCTTGACACGACGAGAAGTTTGGAAAGGTCCGCACCGGTGCGATTATCGATCAGCACGCGGCGTTGAACGCCTTCCTCGGCACTTGGCACCAAAGCCCCTTCGGCGCGAAAGGTGTCCGTCGCATCGAGGATGGGATCGCCAGGCTCCACCGTGATCACAGGCGGCCCACTGCGCGGCCCATCTGCCGGCACAACGCCCGCGCCCCACCCAATCAGGCCGGCCATGAGGCACATCGTGGGAACCAGTATTGGCAGTAGACGCTTCATAAAAACCTGTCGACAGGACCCCTGGACGACTCAGGCTAGCATTTTCAGTTTTAAAAATATCCCGCATAGCGACGGATTTTTTTTAAGCGTCTTGCCGGTCTTCTGGTGGCCCGTCGCCGGCGAGGATCGCGTAAAGCACATGGTCCTGCCACTGGCCGTTGATTTTGAGATATTGGCGGGCAAGCCCCTCATGTTTGAAACCAACCCGCTCGAGCAACCGGCGGGAGGCGACGTTGTGGGGAAGGCAGGCGGCCTCGACGCGCCTAAGCCGTAAGCTATTGAAAATAAAGGGAAGTAAAGTCTCAACGGCCTCAGAAATATAGCCCTTTTGAGCGTGAGGTTCGCCCACCCAATAACCCAGCGACACGCTTTGGCTCACACCGCGCCGAATGTTGGAGAGAATGCACCCGCCCAGCAGCGCTTCGTCTGCTTGGCGAAAAACAAAGAACGGATAACCCTCATCGTCCCGAATTTCTCGGCTGTAGCGCCGCATCCGCCGGCGAAACGCTGCCCGGGTGAGTTCATCAACGGGCCAAACCGGCTCCCAGGGCACCAAAAACGCGCGACTCACATCACGCAGCCGGGCCCAGGCAATGTAATCGCCCGCCTGCGGATACCGCAAAAAGACCCGCTCGCCCTCAATAACCGGGCCGGTCTCTCCCGTTCCCTGGGCCCGCAGAAATGCCATAACGCTACCCCACCACGCCGCACGGGCCTCGCCTCAGGTGCCGCGCAGCGCCTGCGCGTCCTGCACCGTGCCGGCGAGCCTTGCCGTCAGCCAAACCTTGACCGAAACGTCGCGTCATCTTCAAGCCTTCCAATCGGGCCAAGGGCGCTCAGCGCAGGCGGACCGTTTGCAAGCAGCGCGCCCGCGACCCGCCTGACATCGGCCGCCGACACAGTGTCGATGCGGGCAATCACCTCATCGGCGCTAAGGACCCGTCCTTTGCGCTCGAACTGGCGGGCCATCCACTCGCAGCGACTGTGAAGGCTTTCAAGCCCCATGAGGACCATCGACTTCACTTGCGCCCGCGCGCGCGCGACCTCCCCCTCCTCCGCCGCGTTGGCAAGGGCCTCAAGCTCGCCGATCGAGACCGGAACGATCTCGCCCAAATCATCCGCTGACGTCCCCGCATAAAATCCGAATGTGCCAATATCCGCATACGCTGAGTAGAACGAATAAATCGAATAGCACAGCCCGCGATCTTCTCTCACGGCCTGGAACAGGCGCGAAGACATGCCGCCCCCATAGACCTCATTGAGAACCTGCAGCGTGTCATAATCCTCATCGTCAAGGCCGGCAGCCGGAAACACGAGCGCCACATGGGCCTGCTCTAACTCTCGCTCCTGACGATCCGATCGCGCGGTAAACGCGCCCTCCTCAAGTGTCGGCGCCTCGCCGCACGGCTGCTGGCCGAGGGCCGCCTCGATGTTATCGGCTACCCTCTCGGCATCGACCGCGCCCGAGACGGCGACACACATCCGCGGGCCCGTATAATGCCGGCCCACATGCTCGATCAGCGCCTCTCGGCCAATCGCGCCGACGCTTTGGGCGGTGCCAAGGATCGGCCGGCCAAGCGGCTGGTCTGCGAATGCCGCGGCCTGCAAAAGATCGAAGATCAGATCCTCCGGGTTGTCGGCACACTGTCCAATCTCCTGGACGATGACATCTTTTTCACGGACGAGCTCGTCGGGATCGAAGGTCGATGCAGTGAGAATGTCGCCGAGAATATCGATGGCAAGCGGCACATCGTTTTGTAGAACGCGTGCGTGATAAACCGTCTGCTCACGGCCTGTATACGCGTTCAAGAACCCGCCGGCTGATTCGATTTCCTCCACGATGGCGCGGGCAGACCGCCGCCGGGTTCCCTTAAAGGCCATGTGCTCCAAAAGGTGCGAGATGCCAAGGGTCGGCTCGGTCTCGATCCGCGAGCCCGCACTGATCCACACCCCAAGTGCGGCCGTCTGAACATGGGGTACGGGATCGACCAGCACCGTCAGACCGTTGGCGAGGGTGCGTTTGTAGGCTGCCTCGATGCTCACCTGCTCGCCTCCAGTATATGGGATTTGACGGCCTCCACATCGGCAGCCAAGGTCCCGAACCGCTCTGGCCGGTCATAAAGGTCAGACAGATGGGGCGGCAGAGGCGGCCTCAGCCCGATGGCGCGCTCAACCGCATCGGGGAATTTCGCCGGATGCGCCGTTGCCAGATGAACGAGGGGGGTAAGCCCCTCAAGACGGCAGGCCCGCCCGGCCGCCACGCCCACCGCCGTATGCGGATCGATAATTTCACCGGTTTCTTCGTAGACGGACCGCATGGTGGCAAGGGTTGTATCTTCATCGACCCGCGCCGCTTTGAAGGCCCGGCCAATTGCCCCGGAGGCCGCCTCTGAGAGCGTAAATTGCCCCGCTTGCGAGAGGTCTTGCATGTACGCCATTACCTTGTCGGCCCGGCCCCGCTCCACATCGAATAGCAGCCGTTCGAAGTTGGACGAGACCTGGATGTCGATGCTGGGGCTTAAGGTGGCCGCGACGTTTTGGGGCTCGTAGATGCCTGTCTCAAGGGTCCGGGCCAGAATGTCATTAACATTGGTCGCGATCGTCAGCTGGCTGATCGGCAACCCCATTTTGTTGGCGATATAGCCTGCAAGAATATCACCAAAATTGCCGGTCGGAACCGAGAATTGCACGGCCCGATTGGGGCTTCCGAGATGGATCGCAGCGACGAAATAATACACAACCTGGGCCATCGCCCGCGCCCAATTGATGGAATTGATGCCGGCAAGGTTTGTCGCCTCGCGGAAGGGGCGATCGGTAAACAGAGTTTTGACGATCCGCTGACAATCATCGAAGGTGCCTTCGATGGCGATGTTGTGCACATTGGCATCTTGCACCGTCGTCATTTGCCGGCGCTGCACCTCAGAAACTCTTCCAAGCGGGTGGAGGATGAAAACCTTCGCCGCCTTCCGCCCTCGGATGGCCTCGACCGCCGCCGCACCGGTATCTCCCGACGTCGCGCCGATGACGGTGATGGCTTGCCCACGGCGCGCTAAAGCAATATCGAAGAGCCGCCCCAACAGCTGCATCGCCAGGTCTTTGAAGGCGAGCGTGGGCCCGTGGAACAGCTCCAGCAACCATTCTCCCGGGCCGATTTGTTTAAGCGGCGTTACCGCGCTGTGCTGAAAATCTCGGTACGTGTCGCGCAAGAGATCTTCGAGCTCGGCATCGGAGAGCATGGTGCCGAGATAGGGCTTGAGAATGTGGAAGGCGACAGCCGCATAAGGGGCGTTTGCCAGGCCCGCAATGTCCCGATGTGCGATCTCGGGCCACGTTTCCGGCACGAACAAGCCGCCATCCGCGGCGAGCCCCTCCAATAGGACGTCCTCAAAATCGAGCGGTTTCACACCGCCTCGGGTGCTGATGTATTTCACGAATGCCCCCAAAGTCTCCGCAAGGCCCTCAGTGGCCTAAAAGCCGTCCTCTACATACCGGCTCCGCAAATGCCGGAGCAGGCTATCTGCGCTCAGGGGCCGGCCGGTTGCCTGCACAACCAGATCGTCAAAGGGCATAAGACAGGCTTGTGAGTAAATCTTTTCTTTCAACCAAGCCAGGATTGGCGTGAGGTTGCGCGCCTCGATCGCGGCTTCGCAATCGATGTCCTTGTCCATGGCCTCTTTGAGTTGCGCGGCCAGGCACGCGCCCAAGGCGTAGGTCGGGAAATACCCCACACTGCCCGAGGGCCAATGGGCATCTTGCAAAATGCCCTCCCGGTCGGTCGGCGGAACGACCCCCAAAAAATGCCGCATCCCATCGCGCCAAATGCCCGGCAGATCGTCGAGGGCAACGCGCCCGGCCAGCACCGCTTTTTCGATGTCATAGCGCAGGAGAATGTGCAGTGGATAGGTCACCTCATCGGCATCGACCCGAATAAGGCCGGGCTCGACATGGCGAACGGCCCTTGCGAGCGTCCCCAAATCCACCTCGATACCGGCCTGGGCCAGATGTTGCCAAAGCATAGAGACAAACGGCTTGGAGCGGCCAATCTGCATCTCAAAAAAGAGCGACATGGCCTCGTGCACCACCATGCCCCGGTCCTGGCCAACCGGTTGGTAGAGCCATTCCGTTGGAAGATTATCTTCATAAAGGGCATGACCGGTTTCATGAATAACCGCCATCAATCCCGAAAGCGGATCATGCGCGTCATAGCGGGTCGTAATGCGCAAATCCCCCGCCATGCCACTTGAGAACGGGTGCGTGCTTTCATCAAGCCGGCCATAGGTGAAGGAAAAGCCAAATTGGCCCATCACATCGGCGCAGAGTTTTTTTTGCGCCTCGATGGAAAGGCCCGGTATTGCCGGCCGGGTAAAGGACCGCACATCCCGCGCGGCCAAAACATCGGTCAAAAGCGAGGGAAGCGCGGCCTCAAGCTGCGCGAAAATGCGGTCGACATCCGCCTCGGTAAGACCCGGTTGGTAATGGGACAGGAGCGCATCGTAAGGGGCAAGACCAAGCGCCTCGCCTTGGATGGCAGCAACCTCGCGCAGCAGCTCAACGAGCGTGGCAAAATCGGCCGCAAAGGCCCGATAATCATCCTGCGCCCTCGCCTCGCGCCAGCGCACCTCCGTCAGGCCGGCCTGGTCCACAAAACGGTGCATGAGGGTGTCGGGAACCCCAGCCGCATCGCGATGGAGCCGGGTCATCTCCCGTAAATTGGCTGCTTGCCAGGGCGATAAGGATGCCGCGCCCGCGGCATTGATCAGCTGCCCAACCTCCTCCGATCCGATTATCCTGTGGCGGATCGTCTCGATACGGGCTTGCAGTTCAGCTCGCACCGGCCCACTTGCCGCACGCATATGCACGGCCTGGTCCCAGCCGATCAAATTGAGCCCATGGCGCAACGCCGTCGCTTCGGCAAACTGGGCCTCAAGGGTTTCGTAAGCCGTCATGGCTCCCTTCATTCTGCAGACTGTCCGCCTGCGGCCTGTCCAAAGCGCAATCGGCCGGCGCGCAGGTGGTAGGCGATGTAAACGCTGATGAGCGTGAGCGCCAAACCATACCACGTCAGCGCATAGCCCAGATGATCGTTCTTAAAGGTCAGCTTGGTCTGACCGCCGATAGGCCAGGTTTGATCAGGCATTTTGGCTGCGTCGACAAAGATCGGCAAGGCCCCTGGCGTGTCCCGCACGTCGGCCAACAGGCTGAGATCCGGCGCATACCACCGGTTTTCCAAAAGGTCCGGCTCGGGCGTAAAGCGCCCCCCGGGTCGGGGCAAGCGCACAAGCCCTGTGCGCATAACCGGCCCCTCGATGAGGCTCTCGGGCCGGGTGGACGCGGGCTTGAACCGCTCCGGCACATAGCCGCGGTTGATCCAAAGCCAGTCGCCGCGGCTTAGCATAAGCGGGGTATAGACATGATAGCCAGGCCCCTCCGGCCCCTGCGGCACGAACAGATGGGCCTCCCGGCTATGATCGAAGACGCCGGCAACGTCCACCGGCTGATAATCAAGGCCTTCAAGCGTCTCGCGATCTGCGGTCCGCAACGCCTCGCTTGACGGCAGGGCGATTGACGCGCCTTCAGCTCGGGCTTCAACCCGCTCAATCAGGTCAAGCTTCCAATCAAGCCGCCGCATTTGCCAATTGCCCAACTGAACAAGCAACAAGAGGGCACAAACCGTGGCTATGCTGAGGATCGGCAGGGGGCGGAAGAGGAAACGACCCACGACCATGCCGGCGCCTCACGCTTGCTCAGGAAGCACGTCCCGCGCACCGGTAGGACGCTGCATGGAATAAAGGAAGGATGTGATCAAGCGCAAAAACGTACACGGAAGGTTAGCGGTGGGTTGGACCGGTCTCATGACAGGGCATGCCGCCTGGCATCGGGGCCCATGGAAGGTCCGCGATGGGGCGCATTTGCCTTGCCGCCGGTCAATGGCCCGGCGTCCCGGCCCCCCACACATAAATCACCGCGAAAAGGAAGAGCCAGACCACATCGACGAAGTGCCAGTACCAGGCAGCGGCCTCAAAGCCGAAATGTTTCTCTCGTCGGAAATGGCCCATAGAGGCGCGCAGCAGACACACCGCCAAGAAGATCGTCCCAATGATCACATGCGCCCCGTGGAAGCCTGTGGCCATAAAAAACGTCGCCCCATAAATGTGGCCCGAATAGTTGAAGGCCGCATGCTCATATTCATAGTACTGAAGATAGGAGAAGAACACGCCAAGGACGACAGTCAATGTGAGGCCGGCAATCAGCCCCCGTTGATTGTTATGCAAAAGCGCATGGTGAGCCCAGGTTACCGTTGTGCCCGATAACAGCAGCACAAGGGTGTTGAGGAGCGGGATGTGCCAGGGATCGAAGGTTTGGATCCCGTCAGGTGGCCAGTGACCGCCAATAAAATCCTGCCGGATGACCTGTCCGACCAGATCGCTTGCACTGTCTGCCGGCACCGCTTCCGGGTACAGAGCGACCCCAAAATAGGCCCAAAACCACGCCACGAAAAACATCACTTCGGACGCGATGAACAACATCATCCCGTAGCGAAGACCAATTTGCACGACCGGCGTGTGATCGCCCGCCCGGCTTTCTTTCACAACGTCGATCCACCACCCGATCATGGTGTAGGCGATGCCAAGAAGACCGAGCGCGAGAACATGCCAGCCCCCGCCGAACAACTTCCCATCCATCAACATCACGGCGCCCACCGCCATGACAAAGGCGCTAACCGAGCCTACGAGAGGCCACGGGCTGGGTTCCACCAAGTGGTAGTCGTGCTTAACCTCGCCGTGCGCCATGGCGTGCCAATCCTTTTCGTTCGCCGCGCTGTCTAGCCGCGCGGACCGTCACTTGCTGTGCCCTCAGGCAGGGTGCTTGCAGCATCGTATGACAGCATGCGCTGCTGCATGGCCTCTGAGGGGTCATCAACTTCAAAGAAGGTGTAAGATAAGGTTACTGTGCGGATCTCTTTGGCATCGCGATCGGACGCGATGTCAGGATCGATGAAGAACACAACAGGCATATCAACGCTTTGGCCCGGCGCCAAGAATTGCTCCTCAAAGCAGAAGCAATCGATCTTGTTAAAGAAGAGTCCGGCCTTTTGGGGGGTCACGTTAAAGGTCGCCTGGGCAACGAGCGGTTTGTCGGAGGTATTCGTCGCCTGGTAGAAAGCCAGCGAACTTTCGCCCGGCTTGACTTTCAGATGGGGTTGCACCGCCTCAAAGCGCACCGGCAGCGCGCGGTTGCGGTTGGCATCGAACCGGACCGTCATCGGATGATCGGCCAGGATCTGTCCCGGCGCCGCGTTGGCAACCTGGGTTGTCCCCGCCATAGCCGGTCACCCTGCAAAACAAGTCGTAAAGCGGCACCGCCGCATAGGACATGCCCAGCATCCCGACCACAACCAAGCCCAGCACGGTAGCAACGGACCGGTGGCGCTCGGAGGGGCTACGGTGCGCCTTGGTTTTGTCAGGTTGGGCCCCTGACGTCCCAGCCACCTGCACCGCCGAGGCTGAAAGCGTGCCTGATGGTTGCAGGCAAGCCGATTGCGGAGGCACCGATGCCGCGGTTTGCGGCGCTTCGGCGGCCTGCGCCTCTGTCGAGCGAGATGGTGGGCCGGCGTCGTTTGCGCGGGTCTCGGTCATACGCCCCGCTCCGCGAGATTGCTGGTCAGCCGGATGATTGTCACAAAGAAGATCACGACGATAAAAGCGACGATCGACCAAGCGATGACAAGGTTGCCAGAGCGGCGCCGGCGTGCGGTCTCAGCATCCATAGGTTTCGGCATATCGTCAGGACCCGCCATATAACGGGATGAGGGCTCCTGCCCTGACGTCGTCTCTGGCCGCGTTTCGGTCATCGGACTGTCTCAGTCATCGGATTGCCTCGATCAGCAAGGCGGCAAAGAGGCCAAACAGATAAAGGATTGAATAGGCAAAGACGTCCCGGGCCGCTTTCTCGGCATCTTTGCCATCCGCCCGGCGCCCGTCCCCAAGGCGCCACAACCGCACGCTCATGCCCATGAAAACGGCGCCGCTGGCAACGGCGACAATGCCATAGATCCAGCCGGCAAAACCAAGAGGCAACGGCGCGAGGCTGATGGCAACCATCGCCGCCGTATAGCCAACGATGTGACGGCGCGTCGACTGGGTGCCTGCAACAACGGGAAGCATGGGCACTCCGACCCGGGCATAATCGTCCTTGCGATAAAGCGCGAGCGCCCAAAAATGGGGGGGCGTCCACAAAAAGATGATCAGAAACAGGACAATCGGCTCAACGGCTATGGTTCCAGTGACGGCCGCCCAACCGATCAAAGGTGGAAAGGCCCCGGCCGCACCCCCGATGACAATGTTCTGGGAGGTCCGGCGCTTGAGCCATATTGTGTAGACAAAGAGATAGAAACAGATCGTCAGGGCGAGGAGAGCCGCGGCCACGTAATTTACGGCCAAGGCCATGGCCAGCACCGATAAGACTGACAACACGATCCCGAGGGTCAGGACTTCGCTTGGCTCAACCCGGCCCAGGGGCAAGGGGCGCCGCGCGGTGCGATGCATGGCAGCGTCGATATCGGCATCGTACCACATATTGAGTGCACCCGAGGCTCCGGCCCCAACAGCGATGCACAAAATGGCGACAAACCCGATAAACGGGTGGATTTCTCCAGGCGCCAGGGCAAGACCCGTCAGACCCGTGAACACCACAAGCGACATGACCCGTGGTTTTAGAAGGTCGATGTAATCGGAGACCGCCGCAATGGGCGCGTGACCTTCAAGGTCAACGCTCCGCCCGGCGGTTGCATAGGGATCGACGGAAATATCGGCCATGACTGCTGGGTCACCGGCTTATCAAGTCTCCTTAGGGGAACTCAGGTTAGGGGAACGCAGAAGGCGCGCAATGCGTGGCTGCGCCCGCCTTCCCCGAAGGAGCAATGGTGATGAGCCTAGTGCTTGTCTCCCTTGATTTGGGGCAATTCGTTGAACTGGTGGAAGGGCGGAGGCGAGGACAACGTCCACTCCAGGGTTGTCGCCCCCTCGCCCCAGGGGTTCGCCACAGCCGGGGCGCGGCGCATATAGGCCTG
>JBCDJA010000027.1:0-12657 GCA_038748465.1 Pseudomonadota bacterium | reverse complement strand
CGCAGCCCGCAACAGGGTCTGTCACCAACAATGATGATGGGACGTTCACCTTCTCGCCCGATGGCGCGTTTGAGGACCTCCCTGTCGACCAAGAAAATCAGGTGAACTTCACCTATGAGGCGCAAGACCGCCATGGCGCCAAGAGTGCAGCCCAAACTGTGACCGTTACGGTGACCGGCGTCAATGATGCCCCGACAGCCAACGCCGTAGCACTCACGGTGAGCGAAGACGGGCCGCCGGAGGACGGCAACTTTAGCGGCGATGATGTCGATTCCGACGATGGCGGAACAAGCCTCACCTTCAATTTGCGCGCGCAGCCCACAAAGGGCACGGTCGTCAACAATGACGACGGTACCTTCACCTTCTCACCGAACGGAGAGTTTGAAGATCTGGACGTGGGCCAAAGCGAGCCGGTGACGTTCACCTATGAGGCGGAGGACCGGCACGGCGCCAAGAGTGCGGCCCAAACCGTGACCGTGACCGTACAAGGCGCGTTCGATGCGAACCCCAACATCCCCGATGCGGTCGACGATCCGGCGTTGGCGGCTATCGAAGACGCGCCGGCCTCCCTCGATGTACTGGCCAACGACACCGATCTGAATGACCTGGTCCCCGATGCGATCACGATTGCAAGCCTGAACACCGACGCGTTGACCGGTGCGGCTGTCATTGCGGCCGATGGAAAGTCGGTCGATTATGACCCCAGCGGAGCGTTTGAAAGCCTGGCGCTTGGCGAGACGGCAACCGATACCTTCAGCTACACAATCGACGATTCGGCCGGCAACAACGACGGCAGCGACACAGCCACGGCTACGGTGACGATCACGGGGCAGAACGATACCCCCACCACCGCCGCAGTATCCCTGACCGCGAATGAGGATGGGCCGGATGTCTCGGCCTCCTTCAGCGGCGATGACATCGATTCCGATGACGACGGAACAAGCCTCACCTTCAATTTGCTCTCGCAGCCTACAAAGGGCACGGTCGTCAACAATGACGACGGCACCTTCACCTTCTCCCCCAACGGAGACTTTGAAGACCTGGATGTGGGCCAAACCGAAGATGTGACGTTCATCTATGAGGCGGAGGACCGGCACGGCGCCAAGAGTACGGCCCAAACCGTCACTGTGACCGTCCAAGGGGCGAGCGAAACGCCGCCCTCGCCGATTATGGTCGAAGCGGAAACCATGACACTCCAAGGTTTCTATTTGATCGAAGACCTGCCTGGGCTCGCGTCGAACGATGCTGGCATCCGCCTCACGTTTAAGAACCAAAACCCAGCCGTCGTTGACGGTTCGAGTGGCACGGCGACGTATATTTTCGATGGCGTAGCGGGCAATTACTCCACGGAGATCCAGGTCTTCGACGAGAACGATGGGACCTCGACCATCACCATGTTCCTCAATGGTGTTGAGGTGGAGGAGGTCGTCCTCAACTCCCTTGTGGGCCCTGGCTATGCAGCGCCCACGAACCATGTGCTCCGTACTCTGCAAACCATTGTGCCGCTTGAGCCCGGCGATGAGATCACCTTCGAGAGCGTTGTCAATGGCGGGGAATATGCGCGCTTCGATTTTGCGACCTTCAGGCCCGCGCCAGGGGGCAATCTGCCGGTTGGGGAGATCACGGACGAGACACCGGCTTCCAACCGGGTCTTCCTCAATGCGGAGGCGGGCACCGAGACAAGGCTGAAGGCGGTCGCCGTCGACCCCACCTTCGGCGACAGCGTGAGCTATGCGATCGACGATGCGCGCTTTGACATTCTGCCCGATGGAACCGTGGTCGTGGCTGAAGGCGCCGTGCTGGACATTGTGGAAGAAATCTCAGTCACGGTGACGGCCACCTCGACGGACACGAGTGTCTCGACCGAGACCTTCACCATCAATGTGGTGGACCCGGCCGATAGCCCCTTCCCCCTGTCCTGGCAGCGGCTCGACAATGGCATCAATATTGGCCGGGGCACCTTCCCCGCGCTTGACGAGGCGGACATTCAGCACCTTGCCGATATCGGCGTGGAGCATGTGCGGCTTAACATGAACCCGGACCGGATGAACAGTTTCGGTCCCAACATGGACCTCGCGACCGACCAAGAAGCCCAGCTCTATTTCGAGTTCATGGATATGGTGATCGATGCCGGGCTTGCCGTGGTCATCACGCCCATTGGGGAGGCGCACAGGCCAGTTTATGTCAACGCGCCCTTCGATACGCCCAGCATTAATCAGTACAATGCCGGGTGGGAGATTTTTGCGCAATACATCTATCAGAATTATCTGCCGGAGGATGTCTTTCTCGAGACGCAGAACGAGCCGTTTATGGATGTCACGTCGCAATGGCGCGATATTGAAGAGGTCTTTGTCGAGACGATCCGCGAACATGCGCCCGGTTTTACGATTATTTCGCACTCCAACGGGTTCCACAACAATCAGTGGAACAACATCACCTCGCTCGTGGCGCTAGAGCCCTACGAGTACGACAATATTATTTATAATCTGCATTATTATCACCCGATGACCTTCACCCATCAGGCAGCCCCCTGGGACGCGTTCTTCCGGAATATTCTGGATCGGGATTATCCAGGCGAGCTCGGCTATGACATCGACAGGATCCGCAGCGAGATGCAGGTCTTGAAGGATTATGCCGACGAGCACGAGATTTTCATTACCGTGAACGAATTTGGCGCGATCGAATTTGCCGATGTTGAAGACCGGGAGGCCTATTACCGGGATGTACGCACCGTCGTCGAGGAGATGGAATTCGGCTGGTCGATCTTTGAGCATACCCGCGCCTTCAACGTGACCCAAGAAGACCCGGACGGGGTGTCACGGGTGTATGACTGGGCGCAAGACGCGCTTGGGTGGGGCGAGCAATCGGGCAGCGCTCCGCAGCTGCTGTCCTCGCCCGGCGGGCAGCCGGGCGTGTCATCATCGCCGGCAAATCAGCCTGCCTTGCTTGGCGGCCCCATCGGTGCGCCCGCGACGTTTGACTTTAGCCCTTCGACCCTCTTTGCGGTCCCGGAGGCGTTCGGTGGCACGACCAGCGGGGATCAAGAGCGGGCGAGGGCCCTCGATGCGCTCAATGTTCGCTATGGCGACCCCATCGCGCTGAGCGTTGAAGAGACCATCAGCCTTCATGAGCCCGGCCTGTCCTTGATCTGATCGATTTAGGGAAAGACGCGAAAGCGTAAAGGGCCTCGGCTTCTGCGGAAGCTTTGGGGGTAGGCGGGCCGCGTTTATTGTGTCCTGAGTGTTCTGTCAGCCTGTGGCCCGGACACGGTGGTGACATCACCCGGTGGTGCATAGACCACGGACGTCACGGCGGCGATCGAGAAGATCACCCCCAGGAAGATCACATGCAAACGGACCAACATCAGCGCCCAATCCACCTCGTGTTTCAGTCTTAACGAAGTGGGAAGACAGTACCCATTTGGCAAGGGGGCCATGAGAGCGTCAATCGCGCACAGGGGCGGAAAGATTACGTTTTGCCTTCGCCCGCCCCGGGGCACCCGCGCTAACGTCTCCCCCTCAGCCTAGAGGCCTGCAGGTGAAAGCGCCGCCTAGGCAGCCGCGTGGTGACGGGCGAGGGCGCATTCAGACCAGATGGCCGACAGAGCGTTGATCAGCCGGTCCACGTCAGCCGGCGTGTGAACCGGCGAGGGGGTGATGCGCAAGCGTTCCGTGCCCTTCGGGACAGTTGGATAGTTGATCGGCTGGACGTAAATGCCGTGCTCATCGAGCAGTCGATCGCTGATCATCTTGCACTTGACCGGATTGCCGACCCGGACGGGGACAATGTGGCTGGGGTTTTCCATAGGGGGATTGCCAAGCCGGTTGAGGCGCAGGCGCACGGCCGCCACAACCTCTTGGTGGCGGCGCCGCTCCGCATCGCTGACCTTGAGATGGCGAATGCTGGCAAGCGCTCCGGCGGTCAAGGCCGGCGGCAGGGCGGTCGTGAAGATAAAGCCGGAGGCAAAACTGCGGACGAAATCGCACAGGGACGTCGAGGCGGTGATATACCCGCCCATCACGCCGAACGCCTTGCCGAGCGTGCCCTCAATGACGGTGAGACGGTGCGCAATGCCTTCCCGATCGGCGATGCCACCACCCTTCGGGCCGTAAAGGCCAACCGCATGGACCTCGTCCAGATAGGTCATGGCGCCATGGGCAACAGCGACGTCGCAAATCTCGGCGATCGGCGCGATGTCGCCATCCATCGAATAGACGCTTTCAAACGCAATGAGTTTGGGCCGGCTCGGGTCCTCGCCGCGAAGGAGGCGATCAAGGTCCTCCGGGTCATTGTGTTTGAAAATCCGTTTCTCGGCCTTGCTGTGACGGATCCCCTCAATCATTGAGGCGTGGTTCATCTCGTCAGACAGCACAAGGCAGTTCGGCAGGCGGCTTGCGAGCGTGCCCAAGGCCGCCCAGTTCGATACATAGCCTGACGTAAACAAAAGCGCGCCTTCCTTGCCGTGAAGGTCGGCAAGTTCCCGCTCAAGCTCAACATGGAGATGGGTGGTGCCAGAAATATTGCGGGTGCCGCCGGCGCCGGCGCCGCTCTCGTCGATGGCATCGTGCTTGGCTTTGAGCACTGCGGGGTGCTGGCCCATGCCCAGATAATCGTTCGAGCACCAACCCGTGACGTCGCGTTGCCCATCGGGCCGGTAATGGGTGGCGCGAGGAAAATCGCCCCGTCGGCGCTCTAATTCGGCGAAGACCCGGTAGTTGCCCTCCGCGCGAAGGTCATTCAGCCGATCCTGAAAAAACGCCTCGTAATCCATCTCGATTGTTGCCTCGTCGTTTTGCTTGCCACCGCGCCACAGGGGGTGTGGATGGGTGTTTGGGGCTGTTTGTTGAACCAAACATGCTCCCGCGCTCGTGCAGTATGGATATGGAACCGTTTTAAGAGAAGGCCCGTCAACGCCCCTCTTTTTGGTCCAATTGCCGCAACAAATGTGGGGCTTTAGCACAAGGGCCTTGGCAAAGGCGCGGAATGTCAAGTGGCCTTGCCAGCCGACAGGCCGAAAAACACAGACCAAAGGCCGCCTGGCCTGTCCGTCCGTCAGGCCGAAAAATACAGAAGAGACCGCGGGCGTTTTCGCGCCGGCGCTACTCGATCAACGTCGCGACCGGGCTTGTGTCTGGCAGGGCCGTGTGTTCGCTGGCCTGGTGGGTGTAATCGGCGCCGTCGGCCACCTCGAACCGGTTGGAGACAACAGTAAACTTGGGGATGTTGCCTTCCCGCCCTGCCGGAAAGGACGGGTGGACATAATCCACGTTAATCGTCACCGGCGCTCCGGGCGCATAAATAGTGCCCTCAAGCCAGTACCAGCTTTGCGACTGTAAGAGCACCTCGGTATTCGTAGAGGCCGGATCGGCGAAGACCAGATATCCCGCATAATCGCCCGTCTCGCTCGCCTGGAGGATCAGATCCGTATCCGGACGCAAATCGAGCTTAGCGTTGTTGCCCTGCAGGACGAACGTCACACCCCCATCCGCTGACCACACGCGCGTGCCAACCATCGTAAACGTCCCGCCCTTGACCACATAGGTTCCCGGCTCGAGGACGGAATTGGTGTTGTGGATGTGGGTGTCACCGCAATAGGTGCCGGGGCTGACTTGGCCGTTCGTCGTTCCGTTCGGGACGTTGAAATTCACAAAATCGCACGCGCTCGAGGCAG
Source organism: Pseudomonadota bacterium (assembly GCA_038748465.1). Classification (GTDB taxonomy): domain Bacteria; phylum Pseudomonadota; class Alphaproteobacteria; order M2410; family M2410; genus JBCDJA01. The sequence continues at coordinate 6,986 of JBCDJA010000027.1, read as the reverse complement.
GGGGCGGGTCGGGTAAGGTGACGCCCCCGGTGCTGCCGCAGCCCTTAGGGCTGTCCTGATCGCCCGGGCCCTCATGCTCCTTTTTTGCGCCAGCTTGGCAGAGGTCGGTCATATCAACCTCGGCTGTCGGCGCGATATCGGTGGAATCGGGAAACTCGCTCTCGATCACGCCTATGCATCCCTCAAGATCGAAGACCGTATTGGCTCCGATGATGAATTGGGCGGGCGCGCCCGGCGCATCGCTGACGTGAATGCAGATCGGTTTGGGCTGCTCGAAGGCGGCTTTGGCCACGGCCTCAAGCGAGATCGAATTGAGGCCGACCATGCTCATGACCATGGTCGGCAACTCCAATGAAGCCGTCCCGGCAAAAACGTTGGGGCCCTCATAGCCGAACCCGACCTGGGGCGAGCCGCTGGCCTTTGAGGCTGCAAAATTGGCTGCGAACATGCTCCGTGCGGTGGCCTCGGCGGCCGCCTTGTCGCTCGCGCCGGCGATGACGGCCGCATCGAGCGCCTTTTGCAGCCGGTCCTTTGTGCGGGTGGCGTTGGCGATGTCAAAGCCTGCACCGCCGGCAAGCATGAGCGGCACGATGGAGATGGCAAAAATCGGAGCGAACATACCGCGCGCGTCAACGAAAAAGCGATGCACCTCAAGCCCCCAAAAATTCGGACAAGCGGTGTGAGTGTTTCAAATACGATTTAGTTTTTTCTTAAATTGGCAGCTTCCATAATCCCGTTACGGAATACATTGAGGCGTCGATCCGTAAGCTTACAAATAGTTTAGATTAGCCAGTCCCTCGGAGCATTGTCGGGCACGGCCCGCGCCGAACACGAAAAAGTCACCCCGGCTAAACCGGCGCAAATCCAAGCCTTCGGCGCTGCAAGCAGGGGTTATGCAAAGCCGCCCATTAAATTTAATTTGTTAACCGTCTCTTAACCAATTATGACTGCCTGTCGTGGATCGTATACGGAATTATGGCAATTCCGTTTCAGGTGGTTTGGATGGCGGTGAGGACCTATGAAACGCTCCAGGGGGAGCAGGGCGCGCGGGCGGTCTTTCGGGCCGAGCGCCACAATGCCGATCGGCTGTTTGACGGGCAGCCACCACAGGTCAATTTGGCGGGTCACGACATGACCTTGATCGATATGAGCCGGACCGGGCTCGGGGTCGTCGATCAGGGCGGGGTGGATATCAGCCTGCTGGTTGGGCGCCAGGTCCCCGTGCGGCTAACGGATCAAAATCGCGGCGTGTTATCGGCCCTGGCGCATGTCGTCCGCTCAGAGCGCGTTCCGGACGGGACCCGCCTTGGCCTTGCGCTGAAGGATACACTCATCGATCCGCAGGAGGTTGCCCGCGACGTGGCCTCCCACCGCAAGGTCGCCGGTTTAAAAACGTCGGTTCTGTCGCAACCGGAAGCTTGTGTGTCTACGGACTATAAGGCGCTGTGCCTTGACGTCTTGGCTTTTTTGCAAACTATAAAGTCAACGCTCAGTAGCAAGATCACAGAGGAGCCGGACGGGGAAGGCGCGGCCTTGCGGGCCAGCATGTTCGGCCTGTGCGAGTCTGTGCTTATCCCGCGCTGGCGGGCTTTGTGCGAGCGCGCCAACAGCCTTGTTTCCCCCGATATGCCCCAGCCGGTGCTGGAACAAACAAAACAACTGACCGAGCGTTTGTTGGCACCAGCGTTCATGCAGGGCCCCATCTGGCGCCGCGCCTATGAAAAGCCGCTCGGCTATCCCGGCGATCATGAGGTCATGGCGCATGTCTATGATTGGGAATGGCGAGGCGACAGCCTTTATGGGCAAATCCTCCATCGACTCGGCCTTGAGGTCATGGCGTGTGTCCGCTCCCGGATGGATGTGGTTGAAGATTTGATCCGCCGTGAGATGGCTGTGCCTGACCGCTACGGGCCTTTACGCATTGCCAATATCGGCTGTGGATCGGCGCAGGAGATTTCAAATCTTCTTGCAACGGAAAAACTAGACATGCCGCTCGATATCACCCTGATCGATCAGGGCTTCGAGCCGCTCGATTTTGCCCTCAAGCGCGCGCGTCCTTTGCAATACGCCCACGGCGATGCGGTGCAATTGACAGGGCTCCAGGTGTCGTTTGCCCAATTAATGAAGGCCCATTCGGTGCTGTCCGATAAGGCCCCTTATGACGTCATCTATTCCATCGGATTGTTTGATTATCTCAAAACCCGGCGGGCGCAGCGGCTCACTGCTGCCCTCTTTGAGCGCGTTGCCCCGGGCGGTCTCCTCATCATCGGCAATCTGCGGTCAAGGCCGCTTGGCCGCTGGTCGGCAGAGTTCATCACCGATTGGAGCATGATCTATCGGCACGATGAGGAGATCATCAGCTTCGCCGATGGCCTTGATGCGATCGATAAGACGCTTGTGGTGGATCGCCTTGAGGAAGTTGGTTTTATCTGTCTAAGGAAGGGCTCTTGACCATGGTCTCCACCCCTTTGGCAAAGCGCGCCGATGAGCCGGCCCCGCTCAACACCCTTTTTGAGGGCGAGGCGTCCGGTGCGGGCGCATCCTCATCGGCCATTCGGTATCACTACGATGTCGGGGCAGACTTTTATGGCATGTGGCTCGGCGATGATCGCATCTACACGGCCGCTAAATTTCATGATCCGATCACTGGGCGGAAGATCAGATCAACCCTTGCAGAGGCGCAATCGGCGAAGGTCGAGTACCATTTGGACGCGATCCGCGCCGGTGTCGGTAGCCGAGTGCTCGATGTTGGGTGCGGTTGGGGCGGTTTTTTGGAGGCAGCCCTCGACAAGCGCGGGGTTGCGGCGGCAGTCGGCGTCACCCTTAGCCGGGATCAATATCAATTCATCAGCTCTCGGAACCGCAAAAATTTATCGGTACACCTCCAGTCCTACGAGACGTTTGAGGCTGAAGACGCGTTCAACGGCGTTGTCACCATCGGCGCGCTCGAGCATTTTGTTCGGCCAGAGCTTTCTGCCGATCAGCGTCTTGCCGTTTATGAGGGTTATTTCGATCGGTGCCATAAATGGCTGAAACGGGATGGACGGATCTCTTTGCAGGCCATTACCTGGGGTGCGGTGAACCGCGACAAACAGCTCGATTATTTGCCCCTCGATATCTTCCCCGAGACCGATCCGCCGACGATTGGAGAGCTGATCACGGCCTCGTCCGGCCGGTTTGAGCTGCTCCACCTCGAAAACAGTGCCGATGATTACACCGAAACCCTGATTGCCTGGCGCGAGCGGTTACACAGCCAGGAACAGGCGATCAAACGCCGGATTGGGCCCGAGCGGTTTGAGTTCTACGACCGGTATATGCGCCGCGCCATTGCAGGGTTCCGCCGCCGTCGTATGCTGCTCTGCCGGTTCGTCTTCCGTCGCCGCTAGGGCGCCGCCGATAAACCCCCATTGCGAGGCGGCCCTAAGACGCCGCGCTGAGGCCTAGGGGCTCTTGATACGATGGGTCTTGAGGGGCGCGTAATGCCCGGCTGGCCGGCAGGCGGGCCTGAACGCGGGTTCCCTCCCCAACGGTGCTCTCCACCGTGAGCTCCCCCTCGTGCAACTCCATGATTTTCTTTGAAAGCGGCAAGCCGATGCCCGCACCGCCATGCTCCCGCGCCAGGGCGCCCTCGAGTTGAACAAAGGGCTCAAGGACAGCGTCGATGTGCTCTGAGGGAATGCCGATCCCGGTATCGATGACGGTGAAATAGGGCCTGCCGCCCCCATCGAGCCCCAGGTCTAGGCGTACATGACCGCCCTCGGGGGTGAATTTAATGGCATTCGAGACCAGATTGATCATCACCTGACGGATTAGTCTTTCATCGGCCTCAACACGGATTGTCTCGCCAGTTTTTGAAAAATCGAGGGTGAGCTTGTTATCCTTTGCCTGCGGCGTGAGCATACGGAACACACGATCGCCGACCTCGGCCAGGTCGAAGGTCTCGGCCTCGAGGGTCAATTTACCCATCTCGGCACGGGACATATCGAGGATGTCATTGATGATCGACAGCAAATGCTGCCCGCTTTGATTGATGTCTTCGCTGTATTGACGGTATTGCTCCGAGCCAAGAGGGCCGAACATCTCTCCCCGCATGATATCGGAAAAGCCGATCACCGCGTTAAGCGGCGTGCGGAGTTCGTGGCTCATGACGGCAAGGAAGCTGCTTTTGGCAGTGCTCGCAGCTTCGGCCTCCAGGTGGAGGCGGCTTGCTTCTGCCTTTTCGGCCGCGAGCAGCAAATTGTTCGCATAGGCTCGGCGGACGAAATACTCCTGCACATACTTTGAAAAGCTGCACAGCAAAACCGCGCTGCCGAGAAAGGCGAGATTGTTGACAAGCGCCCACCAGGGAATGGCGTTTTGCACCAATGTGGCAAGCGCATAGGCCGCAAACAAAGTCGCCAAAATGAAGACCGAATAGGTAAAGCGCAATTGCGTGAGGCTGGCGCCATAGATGACGATGACCGTTACCCCGGCGTAGTAGAGGATGTTGACCGGCCGTTCGGCAAACAGCGTCATCATCACAATCCCGCCGCCGGCCACCAGGAAGCACACAGTCAGGATCGCCTCGATATGGGGTTGGCACCGGCGGCTGAAGGTCAGCACAAAGGCAATGATCATCACCGGGACGACCAGCAAAAACCGGATCGCCGAGATTTGAATGAGGACGGTGGGGTTTTGGATCAGCAGCACATCGAGGATGCCAAAGAGGCTGTAACCCAAAATGCCGATGCCCATGAAGATCCGGGCAAAATGGATGGAGTGCTCGGCGGCCTCGCGCGCAAACACCTTTTCGATCGCGCGGTCATGAAACCGCAGGGTGAAAATATTCCAAGTCAGGGGAGGGGGCGTGTTGGCCCCCAGGTTCCGTGCCACCGGCCGCGCAAAGGACCCGCCCCCTGCCTCCGTCGGCATGCCCGCCTCTCCGGGCACGCCTTGGGCGTCCGTCTCGGACATCGCGCGAGCGGCTGGCAGTCGGCCTAGGGGCTCTTTCGCGTCGGGCTCGACGGTCATGCGCGGTGCGTCCCGGAACTCAAAACTAGGGGCCCGCCAAAGCCCACCCTGCGCGGGCCGCCTCGACACGGAAGACGCGCTGGGTGTGGGTTGCGGTTGGCCCGTCATGATGCCGGCGCCCACCCCTCACCCGAAACGGGGCGACAGGCACGCCGGCGCTGGGGGAGAGGCTAGGGGGTATTCGCTAAGAAAGACTTGAAAGGCCGCGCCGCGGACGCGTGGCTTGGCCGCATCGACGTAGGGGAAATGCGGCTTTGGGCCCGCGGACGGCCCGATCAACCGGGCGGAATTGGTACACTTTGAGGTAAATGCGGCAGACCGGCCGGGTGGCACGTGTGGCGGCCTCTGACCCTGCGCGGGCCTCTGACCCTGCGTGGCCCCTTGACCTCGCGGGTGGGCTGCTGACGGCTTGCCAGCCCCTAGGCTGTGCCGATTGCTGAAACTGTGGGCTTCACCAACCACTCGGTTTGCGCCTGGGCCTCGGCCCCATTGGAACTCACGCAGAGCGAATGCACCGAGAACATAACCGCGATGTTGTCGAGCAGTTCGTGGGCGCCGAGGGGCGGTTCGCCGCCAAACAAATCTTGGCTAATGCGATGGGCCGCCGACCAATCTTCGTTCTGCATCGCTTCAAGCGCCTTCACGATCAGCAATTCATCGAAGGTGATCCGGCTGCAGCCGGGGCCGGCGATCATGACCTTGCGAGCGCCATGGTGGCCGATCAGCGACACAAGCGCTGCCATGTCGGCGTGGGCGGCGCCCGCGTCTTCCTTCAAAAGCTGGTCAAAGCACCGGACCACGCATTGGCAAGAGCCGCGCCCCACAACGAGGGACCGCACGGCAAACACCATGAAGCCCGTTGCAAGGCCGAGCTCGGGCAGGACCACATCGGGGACGAGGGATGCGTGGCTCACGGGCTGATTCCTCTTCTCATTAGCCATTGGCCGTGGAACCGGGGCTATCGGGGCGGCAGCTTTTAGCCGGTCTTACGCCCTCGTTTTGGCGGCCGCTTGCCCATCGCTTCGACGGATGGGGAAGGGGGCTTGCGTCCCCCTCCTAGGCGCTGTCGATTGGTTCCAGCGCCGTGCTTGGCATCGGGCCTAAAAGCCTTTGCGGAACGAGACGGCGACTTTGCCGTTGACCCCCGGCTCGCTTACGCCCTCGTTCACGCGCTCATAGTCTTCATCGAACACATTGTCGACGCCGACATCGAAGCGCAGCCCATCGATGAAGACCGGCGTCCAGGCCGCGTAGAGGTCAACCACCGCGTAGGAGTCCCGCTCTTCGGTTGTCTGAAGCGTGGTGCTGCCCGTGGGGATCGTCCGTTCTTCGTAATCGTCAGCAAACTGAAGACGGGTGCCGAAGACGGCGTTCCACTCATACATTTTGAGGCGCAGATCGAGGGCCAAACGGTCCGGGGTCAGAATGCCCAGGTCTTCGCCGGTATCGGTGTTCTCGCCATCGATCTCGGAATAGGACAGTTTGGTGCGGAAGCGCCGGCTTTCGTAGATCGCCTCAAGCTCAAAGCCATCGATCTCGGCGTTATCGACGTTACGGCTTTCGGTCGTGCCCGCATTACAAGGCGAAAACGGATTGAAATCGAAACAGCCAGCAATGGGGAATCCACCCAGTACAGAGATATCGATCAGATCCTCCGCCTCGGTTTCGTAATAGGACGCCTTGGCCTGGAAGGCATCCCCCTCAGCGAAGATGTTCGCGAAATCAAAGCCGATCCCGAATTCAACGGTTTCGAGTTTTTCCGGGATCAGATCGGGGTTCGGTACGAAGGTGTTTACGGCGGGGCCGGTAGGTGTGAAGGGAGGGCCGAGATCAATCGCAAAGTGCTGCCCATCGAGGTAGAGTTCGTTAATCGATGGCGCACGGAACGATTCTGTGTAGGAGCCGAAGAGTCGCAGCCATTCCACCGGGCCGTAGCTGGACGCTAAGCGGTACGACACCTCATCGTCTTCGTTCGT
>JBCDJA010000026.1:0-12762 GCA_038748465.1 Pseudomonadota bacterium | reverse complement strand
CGAGCCGGGCCGCTTGATTGCCGGCAATGCGGGGATCCTCGTCTCCGAGGTGATTTACCGAAAAGAGGGCGAGGGCCGGAGCTTTCTCGTCATCGATGCTGCGATGAACGATCTGATGCGCCCGGCCCTCTACAACGCCTTTCATCACATCGTGCCTGTGCAGGAGGCGCCGAGCGATGCGCCGGTGAGCCCGGTCGATGTGGTGGGTCCAATCTGCGAGACAGGCGATACCTTCGCGCGCAACCGCCCGCTGCCGGCCTTAGGCCCCGGCGACCTTGTGGCGTTTAAGACCGCCGGCGCTTACGGAGCGGTCATGGCTTCCACCTACAATTCGAGGCTTCTCGTGCCCGAGGTTATGGTGCGGGACGGCCAGTTCGCGATTGTGCGCGAGCGCCCAAGCTTTGAGGCCATGCTGGGACTGGACAAATTCCCTGACTGGCTCAAGACTTAAGGGATGGGGAAAGGCAAGGGGCAGAGGGACCGGCGGCAATCACGCGGCCGGTGCAAGGCTTTAGGTGGTTTGATCACCCTATGATTGCTGACACCTCAGGGACGATGCATGGCCGAGAGCGACGATAAACACCGGACCCGACGAAGCGATCAGGGGCCCGGCAAGCCGGTGGTCATTAACGATGTGGTCGTGCTCAAGGACGCGTCTGCCGCGTCGGTGGTGGATGAGGCGGACCAGAGCCTTGAGGACCGCCACGGGCGGGCCATTCGCCGGACCGGCAAGCTGGTGCGCCGGACCCGCCGCACGCAAATCTTCCAAGCCGGCCTTGACATGCTTTGGCCTGCCGGGGGCTTTGCCGGTGTCTTCTTAGCGCTGACCTTTTTTGATGCCTGGACGGTTGTCCCGCTGCTCATCCATCAACTCGCGCTCGTTGCCTTAGGCCTCGGCGCAGTCGTGGCGCTTGGCTGGAAAGCCATGCGCCTCTCTTGGCCCAAGCCGGGCGATGCGGAAGTGGCCCTCGAAAGCCTGAACGAGACACGCCACCATCCGGTTGCAACCCTTGCCGATACGCCGGTAATTGGCGGCGATGATCCCGTTGCCAGAACGCTCTGGCGTCATCACCAACACCGTCAAACCCAAGCCCTGGAGGCCTTGCGGTTTCGCTGGCCCCGCACCGAGTGGACCAAATACGACCCCTTCGGACTGCGCGGGATGGTGTTTATTGGGCTCGCAGCCAGCGTCATCGTGGCCTGGGGAGAGTGGGGCGATCGGCTGCAGGCTGGTTTGAGCCCCGGCCTGCCGAGTTTCGCCCCGACCCAGCCCCCGCTTTTGACCGCCTGGATCACGCCGCCCGCCTATACCGGCAAAGCCCCCGTCTATCTCGCCAATGCCCGCCCCCTTTCTCTCGGCACGGACGGAACGAGTGGCGGGGCGGCCGAGCCCCGGATCGTCACGGTGCCACAAAATGCGACGCTCTTTGTCAGTGTCACAGGCGTTGGCGGGGAGCCGGCGCTTGTCCAGTCCACCTTGCTTGGCCAGCCCCAGGGCCGCCATGCCATGGAAACAACGGCAGAGCGCGCCCACGAGGTGAGCCTCACGCTCGAGCGGGACCAAGAAATCGCGGTCGCCGCCGGTGGCTATCAAACCCTCCCCTGGCGGATCGATGTGGTTCCCGATCTTGTCCCGGAAATCGCCCTGATCGACGACATCGCCTCCGCCCCAAGCGGCAGCATGAAGTTTGGGTTTCAGTTGGCCGACGATTACGGCGTGATCGGTGCCCGTGCGCGCGTCGTCCTGACAGATCCCTCAGCCCGACCCGGCCTCACCCGCACCGATGCCCTGCCCCCCCAACCGACCTTGAACGCGCTTGCCGCTGACACGGCAGAGAGCCAGGCCACTGAGCCCCCGAAGGCGCTCGTGTTCGACCTGCCGCTGCGCGCCTTGCGACTGCGCGAGGCGACAGAGGAAACCCAACAAAATTTCTCCGAGCATCCCTTTGCCGGCCTGCCCGTGACCCTTGTGCTCGAGGCCGAGGACGAGGCTGGGCAAATCGGGCGCTCCCTGCCCCATGAGTTCACCTTTCCAGAGCGCAGCTTCGCCGATCCGCTGGCACGAGCCATCATCGAGCAACGCCGCCTCCTTGCACTTGATCCGTCACTCCTGCCTTTCGTCCGCGATGCCTGGAACGCCATGCTGATCGGTCCGGAGGCCCATTACGACGAGCCCCCCATTTATCTCGGCATGCAGGTCGTTAGCGCTTACCTTGCCAACAACGATCGGCTGCGCAGCGATCAATATACTGATCTTATCGATCTGATGTGGGACCTCGCTTTGCGCGTGGAGAACGGCGATTTGTCGCTTGCCGAGGCCAATTTCCGGCAAATTCAGCAAGCCTTGATGGAAGCGCTAAAAAATGGAGCGTCCTCTGAGGAAATCGCACGGCTCATGGACCAATTGCGCCAAGCCATGGCCGAGTATCTGCAGGCCATGCGGGAGCAGGCCCAGCAAGCCATGGAGGACGGGGAGGCCAACCAAGCGCCCCAATCAGGCCAGCAATTGTCCGACCTGTCGCTGCAGCAAATGCTCGACGCGATCGAAGAGCTGGCGCGAACGGGAGCGAGGGATCTGGCGCAGCAAATGCTCGCCCAGCTTCAGGCGATGATGGACAATCTGTCCGTCGACACTGCGGCCGGCGGCCAGTCCCAGTCCGAGCAAATGTTGTCTGAGAGCCTCAACGCACTTGGCGACATGATCGGCGGGGAGCGGGCGCTGCTCGATCAAACCTACCAGCACAGTCGGGGTCAGACCGGCTCTGGGTCCATGGGCGGCGCGGGCGAGAACCAAGACAACGCGGCCGGCGAGGGCCCCCAATCGGGGGCTCCCCAGCCTGGCACGCAAGAGCCTGGCAATGGCGAGCCCGGTGGCCCGATGAGCTATAGCGAGCTTGCCGAGCGCCAGCGGGACCTCGCCCGCCGCCTCAGCGAACTCAACGCCCAAATCGGCGGTGGCGGCATTGAAAGCCCGCAGGCCTTGCGCGAGGCGGAACGGGCCATGGGCGAGGCGGAACGGGCCCTTGAGCAGGGCCTCGGCGATGCTGCCGCAGAGCGCCAAAACGAGGCCATCGAAGCGCTGCGCGATGGGGCTATTTCCCTCGCCGAGCAGCTTTTGGACGAACGGCGCCGACGGCTCGGTATGTCGGGCGGTGCGGACGATGACGTCGACATGGACGACAGGACCGACCCCCTGGGCCGCCCCTCGGCGACCGCCGGCGCCGATCTCGGCGATTCGGTGAAGGTGCCGGACGAAATTGCCCTGCAACGGGTGCGCGAATTGCTGGAAGAGATCCAGGAGCGCGCCAGCGAGTTGAACCGCCCACAGGACGAGTTGGACTACCTCGAGCGCCTGCTCAAACGGTTCTAACCGCGCGGCCCGGTGCCTGTGCCATGCGACTTTAGTCTAGGTTGCCGGCAGGGCTACCGGGGTTAGCTCTCCCATCCGGAGGGCACGTTATGCCGCAACCCACGAAACAAGACCTGCGCCACTTAATCAGGCTGCTGCGCGAAATTCGGCCGGGCGATGCCGCCCTTGAAGACGACATGCGCGCGTTCTCAAACAAGCTTGAGGATTTCCTGCTGCATCTACCGGACGGGGACCCTACCACGCCAGTGAAGGGCCCAAAGGAGGGCGGCGACAGACCGGCCGACGACTAAGGCGTCGCGCGTGCCATGGACTTTCGCAGCCGAGGGGTCGCAGCAGACACGCCAGCGATTAAGGGATGGGCGGACCGTCCTCGACAGCCAACACGACCTGATAGGCCCCTTCGGGATAAATGCGCCGCACAGAAAACGGCTGCTCGGCCCCAGCGCCGAGAAAATCGGCATCGAGAACGATTGTCCACTGATCAAGCTCGCGCCCCCGCGCATCAGACACCGTCACGACAACCCCCGGCGCCCGCAGCGGCTCACGCCAGCCATTGCGCACCGTGCCCTCCAGCAACAGATATTCATAGCCGCCATCCACGACCTTGCGCTGGTTCGAAACCGCAAGCTCATAGGGCGAAAGATCAAGCGATATGCCGATCGATCGATAGAGCCCTTCGCCAGGCGGCCAGGCGCGCACGAGATCATTGCGGAAAATAAGCGCCGCGATCAGGGTCCCCGCAACGACAACAAGGGCGGCAAAGACCGCGACGAGCGGCGAGCCCGAACCGGCGGCTGCTGTTTGCCCATCGCTTCCCTCGGCGGGGGCTGAGGCCCTTCCGGCTGTCTTCGCGCCGATGGCAGCAAGCCCATCAAGGTCCGTGGCTGCCACCGCGGCCGCAAAACTTGGCCCCTTGCCCGGCGCGCCCTCGAGTGCTGGCGACGCGTCTTTTGCTGGCGCGGTCTTGTCGGCCGGTGTCCCGTCCGGTGTCGTCGGCATCGCCCCGCCCCCGGCTGTTTCAGGCGCGGGCTCGCGCACCTTAAAAAACCATTGGTGCCCACAGGACGCGCATTTCACCTCCCGCCCCGGTGGCTTTAGCCCCGCGCCCTCGACCGAATAGCGCGCCTTACACGATGGACACGTTACAATCATACCCTGGATACCCTGGCTTCCTTGCCCGAGGCAGCCCAAAAGCTACCCCACTCCCCGAGATCTTAGCGGCTCTGGATCGCGTCACGTCGCGCATCCCTACCGCAGCAAAACGTCTTTTTTTGGTCTCCATGCTTTCGCCCCACCGGCTCAGATGGCATGGATGCTCTTTCGAGCAAGTTTCGCTGATTCGACCTTAACAACTGCATAGCAGGCGTCCATCTAAACCCCATGCAAGACGCGACCGGCAACACCGTCGTCCGATTTGAAAATGTCGGCATGCGCTATGGCCTCGGCCCAGAAGTGCTGCGGAACGTGAACTTTACGCTCACGCCGGGCTCGTTCCATTTTCTCACCGGCCCCTCGGGCGCTGGCAAAACCTCCCTTCTGAAGCTGCTTTATCTGGCCCATCGCCCCTCGCGCGGGCTCATCACGCTGTTTGGCACCGACGTCGCCACCCTGACCCGCGAGCGGCTGCCGGACCTGCGCCGGCGCATCGGGGTGGTGTTTCAGGAATTTCGCCTGATCGATCATCTGAATATTTTCGACAATGTGGCGCTGCCGCTTCGCATCGCCGGTCACCGGCTTGAAGATTACCGGGAGGACGTGACGGAGCTGATCTCCTGGGTGGGGCTTGGGGAGAAGATCAAGGAAACCCCGCCCACCCTGTCAGGCGGTGAGAAACAACGGGTCGCAATCGCCCGGGCGGTTGTCGCAAAACCAAGCCTCTTGCTTGCCGATGAGCCGACCGGGAATGTGGATCCGGATATGGGCATGCGGCTGATGCGCCTCTTTATCGAGCTTAACAAGCTTGGAACCAGCATCATCATCGCCACCCATGACCGCGCCTTCGTCGAGGCCTTTCCGGCCCCAGAAATGCGGATCCAGCGCGGCGAGCTGGCCATTCATGCCCCGGCCCGTCCCCAATCGGCCCGATCATCGCAACCTGCCCGGTCCCAACCGGCGCCGAAGGAGCCTGCTGAGGCCGGGGGCGAGCAAAAGTCTAAGCCGGCGCGGCGGCGCCCGGCGCGGGCCGCTAAGGGGGCGGCAAAACCGGCCTCCTATCCGACAAGCGCCAGACCCCGATGATGACCCCGATGACGACCCCGATAACCCTGGAGGCCCCGAAGACCCCGTCTCGCTGCGCAGCCGCGGGCCAAGATCGATGATCAAAATTCCCACCCTCACCATCACGCCCGACGAGACGGAGGACTTCGAGGCCAACCACTCGATCCTGTCGCCAGAGCGAGACTTGAGCGGCCGTCACCAAGGCCCGCTGCTTTGGGTCGTGGCGGTGATGTGTTTCTTGGCCAGCCTAACCCTTGCCGCCATGCTCGGTGTCAATGAAGCGACGGAGCGCTGGCAGCGCGGGCTTTCCGGCAGCGTCACGGTGCAAATCAAACCGCAGCCGGGGATCGACCCCCAGAACCAAATCAAGGCTGCCGAGGCGCTTTTGGCGGCCTTCCCGGGCGTTTTGAACGTTGCCGCGTTGGACCGGGCAGAGACTGAGAGCCTGCTTGAGCCCTGGCTGGGCGTTGGCAATGTGCTGAGCGATTTGCCGGTGCCCAATCTTATCGAGGTGAAGATCGACACCAGAAGTCCGCCCAACCTCAAGCTTCTGGCCGAGCGGTTGCCCGCATCGGTGCCCGGCGCCGTGCTGGATGACCACAGCCGATGGAACGACCGGCTGCTTGATTTCGCTGGGACGCTGCAAGTGATGACCTTTGCGATCTTGAGCCTTGTGACCTTCGCAACCGTGACGATTGTTATTTTCGCCACCCGGGCCGGCCTGTCCGCCAACAATGACATCGTGGAGGTCTTGCACCTGATCGGCGCCCGGGACCGTTTCATCGCCGATGAGTTCCAACGGCACTTTTTGTGGATGGGCCTCAAGGCAGGCGCCCTCGGTGCCATCGCCTGTGTGCTGATTTTGCTGATGGTCGCCCGGCTGACGGGCAGCACTTGGGGCGCGGCCGAAAGCGATATCTTGCCGAGTTTGGCGCTCAGTCCTGGGCTTTATTTTTCGCTGATCCTCGTTCCTGTCGGCGCCAGCCTGGTTGCAATGATGACCGCCCGGCTTACGGTTTTGCGCATCATCGCGCGGATCCTTTAGACCGCGAGGCGCTTTGCACGCGGGCTTCACGCTTTTGCCTTACCCCTGCCATCGGCGCCGGGGACCGTGCGGGTTAACCCTGTCTTGGCGTTTCAGCGCATAGCGTATTTCATGGGACGCTGAAGGGCGGTGAGAAGCCAGCCTTAGCGCCAAACCGTTTGCCAAACCGTGTGATTTTTGGAGCCATGCCCTCCTTGCCATCGCTCAAACCAACGGCAGGCGCCAATAAGCGCCTTGCCCGCAAGTTGAAATCGGCGGTCCCGCCAGGGCGACGCGGGCTCTTGGCGGGCCTGGTGCTGACGCTGGTGTTCCCGTTTTTGGGGGGATTTCTCTACTTCACGAGCCTTGTTCCGGGCCAGCCCCTCGGCGCTGGGTCAAGCCCCCGCGCCGATGCGATTGTGGTGCTCACGGGCGGTGCGGACCGCATCGTGAAAGGCCTTGAATTGCTCGATCAGGGCCGCGGGCAACGCCTCCTCATCAGCGGCGTTAATCCGGCGGTCAGCGATGACATCCTGCGCGACCGGTTTGCCCAAAGCCGGCAACGGGATTTCGATTGCTGCATCGACATTGACCGGGCGGCACGGGACACGATTGGGAATGCCACCGAAACAGCAGCTTGGGTGACCGGGCGGGGCTATCGCTCGCTGATTGTCGTCACCGGCGCCTATCACATGCCGCGCAGCCTTTTTGAGATGCGCAAAGCCCTGCCCAGCGTGACGCTGTCTGGCTTTCCGGTCTATCCAGATAGCCTCAGGCTCGAGCATTGGTGGCGCGACCCATCAAGCCTGCGCATACTCGCCATCGAATATCTGAAATATCTGGCCAGCTTAGGCCGCAGCGCGATACAACCCAGCGCCGTCTAGGCTGGCGGCCGGCAAAGGCCGCGGCCTTTGCCCGCCCCGCCGCTTGGCCCCAACGCTTGCCCCCTCCCCTAGGAGCCGCCCTTGGTTGTTGTCCGGTCCGCCCTCTTTGAAATCTATTTTTGGATCGTCACCGCGGTCATGAACCTTGCCTTCGTGCCGGGCCTTTTGTTCGACCGTACGGTAACAGTCCGTGGGCAAACGGCCTGGGCAAAACTGGTGATGTTTGGCCTGCGGATTATTTGCGGCATTCGTTATGAGGTGCGGGGTGCATCCGTGCCCTATGGCGGTGCGGCGCTTGTTGCCTCAAAGCATATGTCGGCCTGGGACACGATTATCACCCATGTCATTTTCGACGATCCTGCCGTAATCATTAAAAAGGAACTGATGAAGCTACCGATCTACAGCGATTATTGCCGCAAATCCGGGATGATCCCTGTGGATCGTGAGGCTGGGCCCGCCGCGCTCAAAGACATGGTGCGGGCCGCCAAAGACCGGATCGCCCAGGGCCGCCCGCTTCTCATCTATCCGGAAGGCACGCGAACGACGCCGGGCGATGCCCCCGATTACAAACCCGGCGTCGCGGCGCTTTACGGCCAGCTGAACGTGCCATGCATTCCTGTCGCCCTTAATTCGGGGCGCCATTGGCCGACGGGCACATTTTTGAAACATCCGGGTACGATCATTGTGTCGTTCTTGCCGGCTATCGCGCCGGGCCTCAAACGCAGGGCGTTTATGGCCGAACTTGAAACGCGCATCGAGGCGGAGACCGCGGTGCTTCTGGGCACCAAGGCGCCGTCTGATGCGCCCCCGCCGCAAACCGGCAACGAGACGCTACCCTCGCCCGATGCGGCCTAAACCCCGTTGACGCGCGCGCCCGATGCGCTAGAACATTAGAAGAACATTGAAGGGACCATCGTGACGCGCCTCAGCCCGATCTCCGAACAAATTTGGGATATGAAATATCGCCTGAAGTCTGGCGAGGGGCCGGTGGATGCCACGATCGCCGAGACGTGGGATCGGGTTGCCCGCGCGCTTGCCGCACCAGAACAAGACCCAAAAGCCTGGGAGCCTCGGTTTCGCGATGCGTTGGACGAGTTTCGGTTCCTGCCTGCCGGTCGCATTCTAGCAGGCGCTGGCACCGAGCGGCGGGTGACCCTGTTTAATTGCTTTGTGATGGGCACGATCGGGGACGACCTCGGATCGATTTTCGATCACCTGCGCGAGGCGGCCCTGACGATGCAACAGGGCGGCGGCATCGGCTATGACTTTTCCACCCTCAGGCCCAAAGGCGCGCCAGTGCATGGGGTCGGCGCTGATGCGTCAGGGCCCGGATCGTTTATGGATGTGTGGGACGCAATGTGCCGCACCATCATGTCGGCCGGCTCGCGCCGCGGGGCCATGATGGGGGTTCTGCGCTGCGACCACCCCGACATTGAGGCGTTTATTGAGGCCAAGTCAGACCCGTCGCGCCTTCGCATGTTCAATGTCTCGGTGCTCGTCACCGATGCTTTCGTGAAGGCCATTAAGGCGGATGCGCTTTGGCCGCTTGTCTTTGCAGGAACCACCTATCGGACGGTGCGCGCACGCACGCTCTGGGATAAGATTATGCGGGCGACCTACGATTACGCTGAGCCTGGCGTGATCTTCATTGACCGGATTAATGCGGAAAACACCTTAAGCTATTGCGAAACGATTGCCGCCACCAACCCATGCGGCGAGCAGCCCTTGCCACCCTATGGCGCCTGCCTTTTGGGATCGATCAATCGTGCGCGGCTCGTGCGCCATCCGTTTACGGATAAAGCCGCGATCGACCGCGCTGAGCTTGAGACCCTGGTTGAGACGGCCGTGCGGATGATGGATAACGTCATCGATATTTCCGGTTATCCGCTTGAGGCCCAGGCCCATGAAGCGCGCGCTAAACGGCGGATCGGGCTGGGGGTGACCGGCCTTGCCGATGCGCTCATCCAGACGCGAACCCGCTATGGCTCCCCAGCATCGCTCGCCTTGATCGATCAATGGATGGGCTGGATCAGTGAAACCGCCTATGTGGTCTCTGCCGATCTTGCACGAGAGAAAGGCGCTTTCCCTCTGTTCGACGCACAGGCGGTTCTGCGCGCGCCGATGGTCTCCCGCCTCGCTGACCGGACGGGAGGCCGACTTGCCGAAGCCATCGGCGCCCATGGCCTTCGGAACGCGCTTTTGACCTCGATTGCACCAACCGGCACAATTTCTCTGTTTGCTGACAATGTGTCGAGCGGAATCGAGCCGGTGTTCAATTTCACTTACAAGCGCGCCGTCTTGATGCCAGACGGTACGCGAGAAGAACAAACCGTCTCCGATTTTGCCTATCGGCAATATCAGGATCACTTCGGCCCAACCGCAGATTTGCCGGACTATTTCGTGACGGCGCAAACCCTTACACCGGCCGATCATTTGGCGGTCCAGGCGGCGGCCCAAATCCATGTCGACAGCTCGATTTCCAAGACCATCAATTGCCCGCCGGATATTTCGTTTGAGGATTTCAGCTCAGTTTATCTGAGCGCCTATGACCAAGGCTGTAAGGGGTGCACGACGTTCCGTCCGAACGATGTGACAGGCTCGGTGTTGATCGCCGAGGACGATGCACCGGATACGTCAATGGATCAGTCGGCGGACCAGACGACAGATCAATCGGAGAAAACACGACTACAGACAATCGAGCGCCCTGGAGCCCACGAAAATCCTGCCGTGGCGAGCGAAGACGGCGTCGTTTACATGACCCAGCCCCTGGCCAGGCCTGAGACCCTGCCCGGCATGACCTACAAAGTGCGCTGGCCAGAAAGCGATCACGCCCTCTACATTACGCTCAACGACATCCTGCAAGATGGCCGGCGCCGGCCCTTTGAGATTTTCATCAATTCAAAGAACATGGAGCATTATGCCTGGACGGTCGCCCTCACACGGATGATCAGCGCCGTCTTTCGCCGCGGCGGCGATGTGACCTTCGTTGTCGAAGAGCTTAAAGCCGTGTTCGACCCGCGAGGCGGGCAGTGGATTAAGGGACGATACGTGCCCTCCTTGCTCGCAGCGATCGGCGGCGTCATCGAACAGCACATGATCGAAACAGGCTTCTTGACCGAAAGCGCCTCCGAGCCCGGCCGGCTCCTCGCCCCCGCCACTCCAGGCACAGTGGCCACAGCAGCCACCGGGGACACAAGCCCAGATGGGAGCGCGGCCTCCGGCGGGGCGCCCTCCTTGCCCCGCGGCCGAGCCTGTCCCCGATGCGGGATGCCGACTTTTTATAAAACAGAAGGGTGCGACACGTGCTTCAGCTGCGGTCACTCGAAATGCGCTTGATCGGCTCACCCTCGTGGATTGGGTGAGACGGGCCGGACCTTTGCCCTAAAGGCGGCAGGACAACCGGCTCGACGGGCGGCAACACCCCGTCGGCCAAACGGGCCCGAACCTCCCCCGCCACCTTGTGGAGCGGCCCGTCCACGATGCCCATTTCCTGTTCCAAGATATCGGCGGTGTTGAGGACATAATCGACATTGCGGCCCGACGGCCCAACTGCCCTCAAGATCCGCGCAACCTGGCTTTCCCGCGGCAAAACCCCCGCATATTGCCGGTGCCGTCGGTCAACGACGTAACACAGCGCGGCGACCGGACACGCGGCGCCCTTAAGGTGCACGCGCTTTTCCACCTCCAAATACACCCCGCTTTTTTGCTCCCGCTCATAGAGATAATCGCGCACCGCCTCGGCATCGCGGGCCGCGACCTGAAACGCCACGCCCCGGCACGATCCCCCGTGATCAAGCCCCATCACCAGCCCTGGAAAGGCTTCCGTGCCCCGGTGATGCAGGGAGTAGATGCACAGGGCGCGGTGATAGCCATAAAGCAGCGCTGGCTCGCGCCGCCGATAGGCAAAGCCCGGCCGCCACATCAGCGAGCCATAGCCGAAAACCCAAAAACTGCCCATCGCACGTTCGCCTTGTTTGCACCGCACCAAGCTGACATGTCAGCTTTACCACTTTCGATTAGACATCGGTGACTTGCCGCTATCGATTGCCTGGAGCGTGATGACGAACCTGTTTGCCCCCCTCACCGGCCCTTTGACCAAAGCGCTTTCCGGGCCAAACCGCGTGTATCTATTCGCCATTTTAGGGGTACTGGCCCTTTTTGGCGGCTACACCGCGTTGTGGCTGCAGTCGGCAGGGGCCCTCCGCGCTGCGATCGACACCGCCATCACGACTGAACAGGCCCATGGCAATGACGTGACCTATGAGGGGCTCACCGTCGGCGGCTTTCCCTATCGGCTTGAGATCACCGTCGACCAACCCCTCCTCGTCCGCCGGACCGCCGGTGGAGAGCGGCTCGCCGCCGCCCGCCTTATCGGCCATGCTGCTCCGGTCAATCCACGGCACATCATCATCCGCGCCGAGGGCCCTTTTACGCTCCATTATACCAAGCAGAGCACGGACGGACGCCCGGGCGAGGCCAGGGTTAAGACAGGACTTGCCGATACTGTCCTTGCGGGGATTTTTCTGCGCGATCAGGACATCGACCGGTTCGAGCTAGAGATCGAGGGCTTTCGTGGATACGACGAGCCCGATACGGGCGCAGCCCTGCTGCCGGCGCGGGGCGATGACGCCTCCCGCACGGCCCAACTGCGCTTTACCCGTCTCGGCTTTTTCACCCGCCCGCACCAGCCCCTCTCTGCCTCCTCAGACACGAGCAAGACCGAACGCCCGGTTGGCGACTATGAGGCGGGCGAGGGATTTGACGTGGCGCTGCGGATCGACGGGCTAGAGCGCGAAAGCCTTGCCTCACCGCTCCTTGGCAATCGGATCGACCGCCTGCTGATCGACACGCATCTGCGCGAAATCGAGAGCCTGGCCGCCTTCGCCGCGGCCCTTGCCGCCTCCCACACCGAGGCGTTGCAAGGTTGGGCCTTGGATGAGGGTTCGGTCGGCCTCAGACGCGCCGAGCTCAGCCTTGAGGGGCTCGATCTTATGGCGCGCGGCGCGCTCGCGCTCGAGCCCAACGGTCATCTGCGCGGGCAAATAATGGCTGAGGCAATCGGGATCGATACGGTCTTTGACAGGCTCGTGGCGCAAAATGTGTTAGAGCCCCAGGCTGCCAATGTCTTGAACCGCTGGATCGGCATTTTGTCGGCCGTGCAATGCGAAGCTGGGCGCACTTGCGCGCCGTTACGATTTGACCGGGGCGGGCTTTTCCTGGTCATCCCAGTCTTGGGGCCACAACGGGTGAGCGACCTGCCGCCGCTG
>JBCDJA010000025.1:0-12836 GCA_038748465.1 Pseudomonadota bacterium | reverse complement strand
CTCATCGCGGCGGGCACCTTAATTGAGGAGCCAAGGCCAGCCGATGCCCCCTTCCGTCCCCCTGTCCCGGGGCCGCCGAACCCCCATCTGACGCCCGCTCAAGGAGCTGCTGCCGATGTCTTGCGTGCCGCCGTGCGGGCCGGCGCGGGGCCGCCGATTTTGCTCGATGGGGTGACCGGGTCCGGCAAGACGGAGACCTATTTCGAAGCGGTTGCCGAGGCGATTGAGGCCGGCCGGCAAGTGCTCGTGTTGCTGCCCGAGATCGCCTTGACGGCCCAGACCCTCGATCGGTTCACCGAACGCTTTGGCGAACGCCCGGCCGAATGGCATTCGGGCTTGTCCCAGCCCGAGCGGCGGCGCGTCTGGCGTGGGGTCGCCGAGGGGCAGGCGCACGTGGTGGTCGGCGCGCGCTCGGCGCTGTTTTTGCCCTTCGCGGCGCTTGGGCTGATCATCGTCGATGAGGAGCACGACCAAAGTTATAAGCAGGAAGACGGCGTCGTTTATCATGCGCGGGACATGGCGGTGGTCCGCGCTCGCCTGGAGGGATGCCCGGTGGTGCTTGCCTCCGCCACGCCGTCCCTTGAGACGATGATCAATGCCGAGCAGGGGCGGTACCGGCACGTGGTTTTACCGACACGCTATGGGCCGGCGCGGATGCCCGAGGTGCAGCCTAGCGATTTGCGTCAGGCGGGCATGGATGCCTCCCATTGGATTGGCCCCGGGGTTTCAGCTGGGATTGGCCAGGCGCTCGACCGGGGCGAGCAGGCGCTCTTGTTCCTCAATCGCCGGGGCTATTCCCCGCTCGTCCTGTGCCGGGCCTGCGGGCATCGCCTGATGTCGCCCAACGCCTCGTCCTGGCTCGTCGAGCATCGCTATACCGGGCGGCTTGTCTGCCATCTCACCGGCTATTCCCGCCCCAAGCCGACGCGCTGTACCGAATGCGGGACCGAAGGCTCGCTGGTGAGCTGCGGGCCAGGGGTGGAGCGGATCGCAGAGGAAGCCGCGGCGCTCTTCCCGCAAGCCCGCCTTGCGGTGATGTCCAGCGACATGCTGCACACCCGCACCGACGCCGCCGATCTGGTGACCCGAATGGCCGCCGGCGAGATTGACATTTTGGTTGCCACCCAGATGGCCGCGAAGGGCCATAATTTCCCTGGGCTCACCTTCGTTGGGATCATCGATGCGGATATGAGTTTGCGCGGCGGCGATTTGCGTGCCGGTGAGCGCACGTTCCAATTGTTGCACCAGGTTG
Source organism: Pseudomonadota bacterium (assembly GCA_038748465.1). Taxonomy (GTDB): domain Bacteria; phylum Pseudomonadota; class Alphaproteobacteria; order M2410; family M2410; genus JBCDJA01. Next base: position 11,584 of record JBCDJA010000025.1, on the reverse strand, counting down.
CGGGGCGGGCCGGGCGTGCTGACCGCCCGGGCTCGGTGCTGCTCCAGACCTACGCCCCCGACCATCCCGTTATTGCTGCGCTGTGCAGCGGCGACCGGGCCGGGTTTTACGACCGCGAAGCGTTTGAACGGGAGGCTATGGGTATGCCGCCCTTCGGACGGTTGGCGGCTGTCATTCTGTCCGGGCGGGACGGCGCTGCGACCCAAGACTTCGCGCGGGGGCTGCGCGCCCTGGCGCCCGTAGCCGACGGTCTTTCGATCTACGGGCCGGCTCCGGCGGCCCATGCGATCGTGCGGGGCCAGCATCGCTATCGATTGCTCCTAAAGGCTGCGCCGGAAAAATCCGTGCAAACCTATTTGCGTCAATGGTTGGGCCCGGTACGCGTGCCGTCGGGCTTGAGGTTGTCGATCGATGTGGACCCCTACAGCTTTTTGTAAGGCGGGTGCTTGTGAGGCGGCTGGGCGAGTTCGCGCCCGGGTCTTACGCCTTTTGGTGCGATGCGGAATGCCGCAGCGTTTGGCCAAGCGGCGCATGTTGCCAGCCCCATGGGGTTATGCTACGCAGCGCGCGCAGGTAAGGGGCATCTGTCGCTCCGCCAATTCTCAGACCAAAATCACCGTGATTCCAATAAGTTAGCACCGTCGGTGCGGTCTTTGGGCGGTTGACGTGGGAAGGCGGTCGAGCCTGGCGATCCCCGCTCCGACCCATCAAGCCGAGGTCCTTTCGGTGTCAGCCACACTTAACATGTCCGGCATTGCCGAGCGCTATGCGTCCGCCCTCTACGATCTCGCTGATGACCAGCGGATGATCGATGGGGTCGCCAACGATCTTGCGGGTCTAAACAAGGCCCTTGCAGCCAGCCCCGACTTCCAAACCTTGATCCGCTCGCCGCTGATCTCCCGTGAGGATCAGGCGCGGGCCATCGAAGCGATTTTGGCGAAGGGCGGGGCGAGTGACCTGATCCGCCGGTTCCTCTTGGTGGTGGTGGACCATCGCCGGCTGCCGGCCCTGCCCGCGATCATCGCGGCGTTTCAAAAGATTTTGGCGGACCGGCGCGGGCATGTCTCGGCCACGGTGACAAGCGCCCAGCCGCTCTCCAGTACCCAGCTTTCGGCCCTTCGGTCTGCGTTCAAAGAGGGCCTTGGGCGGGATGTCGATATGGAAACCCACGTCGATGAGAGCCTCATCGGCGGTCTCGTGGTCAAGATCGGCAGCCGCATGATCGATGCGTCGGTCAAGACCAAACTCCAAAACCTTCAAGTTGCCATGAAAGAGGTCGGCTGATGGACATTCAGGCCGCGGAAATTTCTTCCATTCTGAAACAACAAATCCAGGGCTTCGGGACAGATGCCGAAGTTTCTGAGATCGGGCAGGTGCTGTCGGTCGGCGACGGGATCGCGCGGATCTATGGGCTGGACAATGTGCAGGCCGGTGAGCTGATCGAGTTTCCGGGCGGGGTGCGGGGCATGGCCCTCAACCTTGAGGAAGACAATGTGGGTGCCGTGATCTTCGGTGAGGACCGGGGCATCAAAGAAGGCGATACCGTCAAGCGGACAGGCGCCATCGTGGATGTGCCGGTCGGGCGCGGCTTGTTGGGCCGGGTGGTTGACCCCTTGGGCAATCCGATCGATGGCAAGGGCCCGATCGAGTTTGAGGAGCGGCGCCTTGTGGATGTGAAGGCGCCCGGCATTTTGCCCCGTAAATCGGTGCACGAACCGATGCAGACGGGCATTAAAGCGATCGATGCCTTGATCCCAATCGGCCGCGGGCAACGGGAGCTGATCATCGGTGACCGGCAAACCGGCAAGACCGCCGTCGCGATCGATACGATCCTCAACCAAAAAGGGGTCAATGAGCGCGGCAATGAGAGCGAGAAGCTCTATTGTATTTACGTTGCCATTGGCCAGAAGCGCTCAACCGTTGCGCAAATCGTCAAGACCCTCGAAGAACGCGGCGCGCTCGACTACACCGTGGTGGTGGCGGCAACCGCCTCTGACCCGGCGCCGCTGCAGTTCCTTGCCCCGTTTGGCGGCTGCGCAATGGGCGAGTTCTTCCGCGATAACGGCATGCACTCGCTGATCATTTACGATGATCTCTCCAAGCAAGCGGTGGCCTATCGTCAGATGTCGTTGCTGCTGCGCCGCCCACCGGGACGGGAAGCATATCCGGGCGATGTGTTCTACCTGCATTCGCGCCTTTTGGAGCGCGCCGCGAAACTCAATGAAACCCATGGCGCCGGGTCGATGACGGCCCTGCCGATCATTGAGACCCAGGCGAACGATGTGTCGGCCTATATCCCAACGAATGTGATTTCGATTACCGATGGGCAGATCTTTCTTGAGACGGATCTTTTCTACCAGGGCATTCGCCCGGCCGTGAATGTGGGTATTTCGGTCTCCCGGGTTGGCTCTGCGGCGCAGATCAAAGCAATGAAACAGGTCGCCGGGGCGATTAAGGGCGAGCTTGCCCAATACCGCGAAATGGCAGCCTTTGCTCAGTTCGGGTCTGACCTTGATGCGACGACCCAGCGGCTTCTTAATCGGGGCGAGCGGCTGACCGAGCTTCTCAAACAAGATCAGTTCTCGCCGCTCTCGGTTGAAGAGCAGGTTGTCGTGATTTTCGCAGGCACCCGAGGGTTCCTCGACACCCTTGCGGTCGGCGATATCGGCCGCTTCGAAGAGGAGTTGCTGCGCACGATCCACGCTCAGCATAGCGACATCATCGACGGCATCCGTGCCGAGAAGAAATTGACCGACGATTTGGAAGCCAAGCTTAAATCGGCGGTCGAGGCCTTCAGCTCGCGCTTTGCCTGATCCCGCTGATCGGACCGGACGAGACAGGGGAGAAAGGGCAGAATGGCCAGTCTGAAGGAGCTGCGGAACCGCATCGGCAGTATCAAGAACACCCGCAAAATTACCAAGGCCATGCAGATGGTGGCCGCGGCAAAACTCCGCCGAGCGCAGGAAGCGGCAGAGGCCGCGCGGCCCTATGCCGAACGGATGGACCGGGTGCTCGGCAATCTCGCCTCGTCCATGACAGACAATCCGGGCGCGCCGCCGCTCCTCGTTGGCACCGGCTCTGAGCAAGTGCACCTTTTGGTGGTTGCAACGGCCGAGCGCGGCCTTGCCGGCGGCTTTAATTCCACCATTGCCCGGCTTGCGCGAGAACATATCCGCCGCCTGCGGAGCGAAAACAAAGAGGTCAAGATCCTCTGCGTCGGCAAAAAGGGCTATGACATCTTAAAGCGCGATTTTCGGGCGCAGATTTTTAAGGTCATCGATTTCCGCGAAGTTCGGGCGATGGGCTATGAGCAGGCCGAACAGGTTGGCTCGCTTGTCCTCGAAATGTACGAGGCCGGAGATTTTGACGTCTGCACCCTGTTCTACAACCGCTTTGAATCGGTGATCAGCCAAGTGCCGACCGCAAAGCAATTGGTGCCGGCCGAGATCGGCGAAACCGTTGAGGGGCCCGACCTTGGCGGGGCCATCTATGAATATGAGCCAGACGAAGAAGCCATCTTGCGCGATCTGCTGCCGCGGAACGTAACAGTGCAGGTCTTCCGCTCCCTGCTGGAAAACGCGGCCAGCGAGCAGGGCGCGCGTATGACAGCAATGGACAACGCGACCCGCAATGCCGGCGACCTCATCGATAAGCTGACGATTGAGTACAACCGGTCGCGGCAAGCGCAGATCACGAAAGAGCTGATTGAAATCATTTCGGGCGCTGAGGCGCTCTGATGCCCGCCCGGCTTTGAGGGCCGCGCCGCGGGACTGCAAGGGAGTTGACCATGAGCAACGTAGTAGGGCGCATTCGCCAGGTGATCGGTGCTGTTGTGGATGTCGAATTCGACGGCCATCTTCCGCCGATTCTGAACTCCTTGGAGACCACAAACCAAGGCATGCGGCTGGTGCTCGAGGTGGCCCAGCATCTCGGGGAGAACGTGGTACGGACCATCTCCATGGACACCACCGAAGGGCTCGTTCGCGGCCAGGAGGTGAAGGACACGGGCGCGCCCATCGAGGTGCCGGTTGGCGAGGGCACGCTTGGCCGCATCATGAATGTGATCGGTGAGCCGATCGATGAGGCGGGGCCCATCCCGTTCCAGTCTACCCGCGCGATCCACCAATTGGCGCCTGAATTTGTCGAGCAATCGACGGAAACCGAGATCCTGGTGACGGGCATTAAGGTGATCGATCTGTTGGCGCCCTATTCAAAAGGCGGCAAGATCGGTCTATTCGGCGGTGCCGGCGTTGGCAAAACCGTTTTGATCATGGAGCTGATCAACAACGTCGCAAAAGCCCATGGGGGCTATTCGGTGTTTGCCGGCGTGGGCGAGCGCACCCGGGAGGGGAACGACCTTTACTGGGAGATGATCGAAAGTGGCGTGAACAAAGAAGGCGGGGGCGAGGGCTCTAAGGCCGCTTTGATCTATGGACAGATGAACGAACCGCCGGGCGCGCGCTCTCGGGTTGCGCTGTCTGGTCTTGCTGTTGCAGAGGATTTCCGCGATCAGGGCCAAGACGTGTTGTTCTTTGTGGACAATATTTTCCGCTTCACCCAGGCCGGCTCGGAGGTGTCCGCGCTTCTCGGCCGCATCCCCTCCGCCGTGGGGTATCAGCCCACACTGGCGACCGATATGGGCCAGCTGCAAGAACGGATCACCACCACTGACAAAGGGTCCATTACCTCGGTGCAGGCGATTTACGTGCCGGCCGACGACTTGACTGACCCGGCGCCCGCCACGTCCTTTGCGCACTTGGATGCCACGACCGTGCTGTCGCGCTCGATTGCGGAGAAGGGCATATACCCAGCAGTGGATCCGCTCGATTCCACCTCTCGGATTCTAGAGCCGCGCACCGTTGGCGAGGAGCATTATGCGGTTGCCCGGCAGGTGCAGGAGACGTTGCAACGCTATAAATCGCTGCAGGACATTATCGCCATTCTCGGTATGGATGAATTGTCCGAAGAGGACAAACTGGTGGTCTCCCGTGCACGGAAGATCGAGCGCTTCTTGAGCCAGCCCTTCTTTGTGGCTGAAGTTTTCACCAACACCCCAGGCGTGCTCGTGAACCTCAAAGACACGATCCGCGGCTTTAAGGGCCTTGTTGAGGGCGAGTACGACCACCTGCCTGAGCCGGCCTTCTATATGGTCGGCACGATCGAAGAAGCCATTCAGAAGGCGGAGCGTTTGGCGGCCGAGGCGGCCTAACCTTCCCGAAGTCACCGGTTTTGGGCGCCGCGCTCTTAAGCGGTGCGTGCCCACCCTAAATAGGACGTGTCCATGGCCGAGGCCCTGCAATTTGATCTCGTATCGCCTGAAGAAGCGCTGATGAGCGAGGCGGTGGAGATGGTGATCGTGCCCGGAAGCGAGGGGGACTTTGGGGTTCTTGCAGAGCACGCCCCCCTCATGTCGACCTTGCGTCCCGGCGTTGTGCAAGTGCACCGGTCCGGCGAGGGACCGTTTAGTATTTTCGTGCGCGGCGGCTTTGCCGAGGTGACACCCGGCGGTCTGACGATCCTTGCAGAGGAGGCAATCCCGCTCGAAAACCTGGAGACGAGCGATCTCGATGACCGGATCGAGGTTGCCAAGCAGCGGGCCGAGGCGGCGCGCAGCGATGATGATGCGCGGGACGCGGCACAATATGTGTCGGACCTTCAGTTCCTCCGCGATAATCTTGAGGACTTCCGCAAGGCCTGATCCGGGCGGTCTCTCGGCCGATGCGGTGCGAGCGGGTGTGCGGCGCGGGGGCGCGCGGGCGAGTGCGATGATAGGCAAATTCGCGCTGGGCCTTAGGCTGCGTGGACCTCAAGCCAGTTGATCGTGTCTTCCGCGATGCCTTCCCAGCCGGGCTCCTCAATCAACCAATGTCCGTTGCCTGAATAGACGTGCAAATGTTCTCGCTGCCGGTAGCGAAACGCAAGCTGGCGGACCATGCCGGCCGGGTTGATCAGGTCTTTCTCCCCCGCGATCGTCATGATGGGAATTGAAATATTCCGTGTCTGGACGACAGTCGCCTGTTGGGGGTCGAGCGCCCACTGGAAAATCTCAAAGGTCGCCCGCCCGGATTCCGGGACGAACGATCTAAACAGACGATGGTGGTGATAGGGGTCGACGCAATTCAAGACGTGGGTGGCAACAATGTGGAAGACCGGCACAATGACCTTCTCCCAAAAGCGCCCCTCCATGAAAAGCGCATTGGCCTGGATCATGTCGAAGGGGGAGAAAGGCAAAACGCCGTGAGGGGCCGAAGGGGCCATCAACACGGCCGCGCGTCCGATGCGGCTGGCGGCCAGCATTTGCGTCAGCAAGCCGCCCATGGAATGCCCGATCAGGATTGGAGGCTCCTCGAAGCGCTGCAGATAGTGCTTGAGGTCGGCGAGGTAATCGAGCGTGCTGGTGGTTGCGAGTTCCTTGGCCGGTTTGCGCCGCGGCCACCCCTTTTCGTGATGGCGCAAGGTGGGCGTATGGACCTCATAACCCGCCTCGATAAACGGAACCTTGTACTGATTAAACGCCCAGCCGCCGCAAAAGGCGCCATGGATCATGACGATATGACGCTTGCCGCGAAGTTTTTCGCGTGGCATCGGGGTCGCGGTCATCGGGCGGCCCCGGCGACAAAGGGGGAAAACTCCTCAAACACCGCATCGTAGATCGGGCGTTTGAAATCGACGATGCGGCGACAAACTTCCTCGGGCTCGAGCCAAGACCAGCGGTCAAATTCCGGCTCCTCGGTCGCGATGTCGATATCGTCATCTGTGCCTTCAAACCTGAGGGCAAACCACTTTTGTTTTTGTCCGCAAAACCGACCGCCAAGGGCCTTGCCAAGGAGCGGGGCTGGTAGGTCGTAGGAAAGCCAGTCGGTTGTCTCGGCAAGGATCGTTACTTTGTCCGTGCCGACCTCTTCTTTCAGTTCGCGCAGGGCGGCCTTCCGCGGGGTCTCATTCTTGTCGATGCCGCCTTGGGGCATCTGCCACGCCTCGCCAAGGCTATCGGACAAACGGCGACCAGCAAAAACAAGCCCGTGGGGGTTGATTAGCATTAGGCCAACACACGGACGATAGGGAAGATCTGGGGTGCCGGGCGGGCGTGCGACTGGGGTCATTCGGTCTCGATGGGGCCGGGCGCGTCAGGCCCAAGTGTGCCAGGGCTTTGGGCGCCTGAGCTGGGGGTGGCAGGTTTGGGCGAGACCGCGGCTTGCCGGTCCGCTTGCGCCGAGGCAAGCGCAACAACCGCGCTCATGGGAGCAAGCAACATGCCCCGCTCGTTCAGGCCTTCAGCCCAGGTTGCAACTTGCTCGACCGTGACCGGCAAGGCATTGCCGATGCCGACCGAGAAGCCCCGCGCCCTCGCAACCTCTTCAAGTTCCGTCAACATCTTATCAATATCCGTCCGTGTGGGACGAAAATCAATCATTTCGTCGGATCGAAGCGTATCGAGTTCCAATTGTTGCGCAAGGGCAACGATCGTGTTTTGCCGGACCAGCGAATCATCGACGATAAAAAGCCCTCGCTCCCCGATGTCCGTCAGTATGGGCAGCAGTTTCTTCGGCATGGTTTTGAGCTTGGCGCCCTCATGAGCCATCAGACCACTGAAGCCACTAAAGCTGCCCATGACACCATGCAGCCGATCCAGGTTTTCCGCCTCGGAGAGTTGCGACAAAAGCGTTAGCGGACCGGGGTCGTTATCGGGATAATTGAAGGGCTCAAGCGGGAGATGCACAAGCACCTCATGCCCCTCAGCCCGGGCCGAGTTCACTACCCCTTGCAGCCCGTCACCATAGGGCAGAAACGCCAGGGTTATCTCTGGCGGCAGTTCGCTGACCGCCATGGCTGCGGCCGAGCGCGACAAGCCCAATTGGCCAATGACGACGGCAATGACGGGCATCTGCTTTGGGTTGTTAAAGGGGCGGGCATAGACCTCGGCGGGGCGGCGTCCGTCAGGGCCGATGCGCGGCAAAAGGCCGTGGGCTGAGGGCTCCACAAGGTCTTGCACCGGCGCCGGTCTGAGCGGCGTTGCCTCTTGGGTGGTGACCAGTGTTGTGGCCGGGGCCGGCGTGTCTGCCTCTGGTTCCCCGGTTTGCGGGGGGCGTTGCGCCGCCTCGTCGCGCGCGCTGTCAAGCGGGAGCTCCGCCGGTTCCGCTGTCAGCGGGGCGTCCGCCTGCGGGCCTTGCGTGGTGTCTGCAATGATGTCGGTTTGGCCGTCGACGCTGTCTGGGGCGGTGTTGGCGGTGCCGTCACGATCGAAAAACGCGACGATGTCGTTGTAAAGCTGCGCCAAGGGCCCTGCCGCCGAATCGGCGACCTTGCCGGTATTGGCGGCTGCAGTCTCGTCGAGATAGAGGACGACGGAGTGTTTGTCCGGCTGCGCGCGCCCATAGAAGATCCCGACTGGCAACAAAACGCCGATCGCGGCACCCACCGCGAGAATGGCAAGCACAAGGCGTCTTGGCCGGACCGGCGGCGGCATCCAGCGCCCCGGGTGGGGGGCCAATGTGCCCGCAAAGCGAACGGCAGGCCCTGTCACGGCCTGGAGCCGAGCGGGCAGGGTTTTTAAAAAGTGTGACGCGCGTGTGGGTTGTGACGACATTGCCTTAACTCGTCCCCCTCACAAAGCCCTCACCCGCTGCTGGCCGGCCCCTGGCCTTTCCGTATGATCCCGCGACCGATGCAGGCCCTTCGTCCCGGCCGGTCGGTCCAGCGCGCAACATGTTGGTCCTGTGGGCTTTGCCTTTGTAGCTGCCCAATGGCGTTCAGGGTTGGCGCAAAAGGGTTAACGAAGCCCAAAACACCGACGCGTAGTGGGCCCTTCTGGCCCCACTGGCCGCCTGGCCGGTGTCGCGCCCGGCAGGGCCGTGTAGGCCTCGCCCGTTTGCGGATCTTAGTTGGGAACCTGCGAATTCACCCGAATGCCTTGCAGGATCTCAAGCGCCCGGGCGAGCTGATAGTCGTCGGTCAAGCGCTCGCTCTTAATCCCCAACCGGTTCAGCAGGGCCTGATGCTCATTCCAGCTCACCCGCGGCACCTCCGGCTCGCCCTCAGTGCCCTCAGTTGCGGGTGGTTCGGGCGGTGCCTCGCCCTCGGCGTCGGGCCGATTGACCGGCGCAACGGCGATGTCAGGCTCGATCCCGGTATTGTGGATCGACCGGCCTGAGGGCGTGAAATAGCGCGCCGTGGTGAGGCGCAACGCCCCTTCGCCGCCGCCGCCAAGCGGAATGACGGTCTGCACCGAGCCCTTGCCGAAGGATTTCATGCCGAGCACGGTCGCGCGCTTTTGGTCTTGCAAGGCCCCGGCAACGATTTCAGAGGCGGAGGCCGACCCGCCATTGATGAGCACAATGATGGGTTTGCCCTCGGCCAAGTCATCGCGCGTTGCGTTGTAGCGCTCGGTTTCTGCCGCATCGCGCCCGCGTGTCGAGACGATCTCCCCGCTTTTCAGGAAGGCATCCGAGACAGCCACCGCCTGATCGAGCAGTCCGCCGGGATTGCTCCGTAGGTCAATCACATAGCCGTCGGGCTCGCCGATCCGCTTTTTGAGATTGGAAATGGCCCGGCGCAGGCCGCTCTCGGTTTTCTCGCTGAAGGTGGAGATCCGAACATAGCCCGTCTTGCCAATGACATCAGAGCGTACGCTTTCAATGGTGATGGTGGCGCGGTTCAGTTTGACCATCACCGGGTCGCTGCGCCCCTCACGGATGATCGTCAATTCGACAGGCGTGTTGACGGGCCCGCGCAGGCGCTGGATCGCCTCGTTCATGGTGAGGCCGAGAACCGGCTCAGCATCGATGTGGGAAATCAGATCGTTCGGCTGCAAACCGGCGCGGGAGGCCGGTGTGTCGTCAATCGGCGCGACGACTTTCACAAATCCCTCTTCCATCGTCACTTCAATGCCGAGGCCGCCAAACTCGCCCCGGGTTTCGACCTGCATATCGCGATACCGGTTCGGGTTGAGATAGGCCGAATACGGATCAAGATCGCTCAGCATGCCCTGGATCGCAGCCTCGATCAGGATCTCGTCTTCCACGGTCTCGACATATTTAGAGCGGACGCGCTCAAACACATCGCCGAACAATTCGAGTTGTCGGTAGGTGTTGGGGCTCGCGGCAATGGCCGAGGTGTTGTCCGCAAAGCCGAGATATCGCGGCACGGGTGTGGACATCACAACCGCCGTGAAGGCGGCGCCGGCGAGTGCCGCGACAAATGTTTTGTTCATGAGCCCTTTACCTTTTTCTCTGCCGTTGCGAACCACGGTAATGGATCAAACGGAACACCACCCTTCCTAAATTCTACATAAAGAATGGGGCGGGATTTGTGCGACGCGGCCACTTCCTCGATCGGATGATCGGGCCACAGGGCCCTAACAGCCGATTCACCCATTTCGCCGATTGGTTCCCCGGCTTTCACGCTTCGGCCGACATCGCTGTAAAGCCGGTCCAGTCCGGCCATCACCAGAAGATACTCGCGCTCGACTTCGATAATCAATATTTGCCCAAAGGGTTTATAGGCCCCTGCAGCCACCACTTCGCCCGCGAAAGGTGCAACAACTTGGGCTTTTGCCCGTGTCTCGAGTTTGATGCCCTTGGCGCGTCCGCCGGCCTCCAAAATCTCGCCGAAGATCTCGACCAGACGGCCATTGACGGGAAGCCTCAGACCGCCGAGGGCCGCCGAGAACGTGCGCGGTCGATCGGCATCGGACGGTAAGGGGCGTTGGGAGAGCACCCGGCCGAGGAGCGGGCTGAATTGGGGTTTTTGCCGCGGCAAAAGGGCGATGCGCTCGCCCGGATCGCCGGGGTTGGGTTTGAGGCGCGGCAGGTAGCGAAGGGCCCGGGATTCAAGCGAGTCGATGATCTGTTTCAGCTCGCTTGCCTGGCGCTCGATGGAGCTTGCGGCCTTGCGCTCGGTGACCGCGCGGTCCGCGATGCTGGAATAGGCGGTCTCGGCCCGGGTGAGGCGGCGGCGCAGCTCCCGCTCTTGGATTTCAAGTTTGCGCTCGCGCTCTTCCCGGTTGGCCTCTCGCTCGACGATTTCTTCGCGCAAGGCCCGTAATTGCTGAAGCTCGCGAGCCAGGCGGTCTGCCTCGGCCTTAAGCGCCGGCACGACCGTGGAGAGCAGCATGGCGCTGCGAACGGCGCCGGCCGCGTCGTCCGGCTCCACCAGAAGGGCCGGTGGCGGCTGGGTCTGCAGCATTTGCAGGGCCGCCAGGGTTTCCACCAAGGCTGCTTGTTGGGCTTCAAAGCCGGCGCTAATGGCCACCTCGTCTTGGCGCAGCTGCGCCAATTCCTCTTCGGCGACGAGCACGCCGGCCTCTTGCAGTTGGACGGTCTAGGTGGTGCGGATGAGATCGTTTTGCAGCGTTGCAATTTCAGCACGCAATCGGCGCGCTTCTTCGGTCAATCGCTCGGCTTGTTGTTGCCGCTCTTTGAGGGTCTCTTCCATCTCCCGGAGTTTTTCCGGCGAGCTTTGCGGCGGCGGTGTCGGCGCGGGGACCGGGATGGGGGGCTGTCGCTCGTCGGTTGCGCGCGCGGAAGGCGCAAGGCTGAGGACGAGGCTCGCGGCCAGCAGGAAGGCCGGTGCTAGACGGACGATG
>JBCDJA010000024.1:0-12901 GCA_038748465.1 Pseudomonadota bacterium | reverse complement strand
GGCGACAATCTCAAGCGGCTCGGCCATCCGGCCGGGGCCGAACTCGCCGCACGCCATATCACCGTCATTCGGCCCTACGACCTCAATCCCGTCGTCGAGGAGGGTTGCAAGGTTGCGTGTGGTTGCCGGGTGAGACCACATACGCACATTCATGGCTGGGGCAATCAGAACGGGCTTGTCTGTGGCAAGCAGCGCCGTCGTCGCGAGATCACCCGCAAGGCCCTGGGCCATCCTAGCCATCAGGTCTGCGGTTGCCGGCGCAACGACCAGCAGATCCGCATCGCGGGAGAGCTGAATGTGGCCCATTTCCGCCTCGTCGGTGAGGTCGAACAAGGATTGATAGACCTTGTCGCCGGTGAGGCTCGAGACGGAAAGCGGGGTCACGAATTGGCTCGCCGCGTTGGTGAGGATGGCGCGCGTTTGAATCCCGCGCTCGGCCAAGCGGCGGATCAGCTCAAGGCATTTATACGCGGCGATCCCACCGCCGATGATCAGCAGCACCCGGCGGCCGCCGGTGCCATCACCGGTCAGCGCGAGAGGGGCCGGATCGGTGGGTTGTGAAACCATTGATTGTCATCCACGCCGTGGTCGCGCGTCTTAATTCACGCGTCAGGTTTGTAGATATGACGATCAGGTCCCGAATGAAAGGTAAAAACCGCACACGAGCGCGTTATCGAGTGTTTGGCTAAAAGCTAGAGGCTCGAGGCGATAAGAGCGGCAATCCCGGTGAGGAGCGCGCCAACGACAATCCCGCGGCGGGAGGCGCGCACCGGATCGGAGCCGAAAAGGCGGCTCGGGCGGTTGGTGATGAGGTCGTCCTGCTGCAGCCGGGTGAGTTGATCAAGCCCGTCGGCGATTTGCGGTAGGCGGACCAACAACCGGCGCACCGCTTGGGCCGATTCTGCAGCTTCTCCGAGCCGGCCCTCGATCCCGATGGTCCTGTTCATCCACGCTTCAACAACCGGGCGGGCGCTTTCCCACATATTCACCTCTGGATCGAGGATGCGGGCCACCCCCTCAACCACGACCATGGTTTTCTGCAGCAGCACCAATTGCGGCTGGAGATGCATGTCGAAGGTGCGGGTGGTCTCAAACAATTGCGCCAAAACCCTGGCCATCGAGATTTGGTTTGCCCCACGCCCGATCAAAGGCGCCCCGATGGCACGCAGCGCTTGAGCAAACTCCTCCAAGCTGTGTTTGGGGGGCACATAGCCCGCCTCGAAATGGACTTGGGCTACGCGGATATAATCTTGGGTCAGGAACCCAAACAGGATTTCCGCCATGAACCGGCGGGTGTCCTTGTCAAGCCGGCCCATAATGCCAAAGTCCACCGCAGCGATCCGGCCCCGTTTCCCCGTCTCGTCGTTGTCTGCTGCGTCAAGCCCGGGGACGACAAATAAATTGCCCGGATGCATGTCGGCATGGAAAAAGCCGTGCTCCAAGGCCTGAACAAGAAATATCCGTATAATGAGGTTTGCAAGATATTGCCGGTCGTATCCTGCACTATCGAGGCTTTGAAGATCTGAAATCCGGATCCCGTCAATCCAGTCGCAGGTCAAAACGTGCTTTGAGGTGCGTTCCCAATCGATGCGCGGGACGATGAACTCGTCCTTGTGGGGGAACTGGCTTGCAATCTCGTCGGCGGCCGCTGCTTCAAGGCGCAAGTCAAGCTCCAGGCTGGCACTGCGGGCAAGCGTCTCTACGAGGCGCACTGGCTCCAACCGCCGGGTTTGGGGGCGCAGCCTTTCTGCCAGCTGGGCGGTCCACATAAAGGTGTCGATGTCGCGGGTGAAGGCATCGGCGACGCCAGGCCGCATGACCTTGACCGCGACGGGCCGTGGCGGATCGTCCGCGGTCTCGCTTGGCACCTGCGCTTTGTGCACCTGGGCAAGGGAGGCCGCCGCAACGGGCGCATTAAATTGCTCAAACAGGCGATCTACGGGCTTGTTGAGGGAGGCCTCGATCCGGTTGCGGGCGGTCGCTTGGTCAAAGGCCGGCATTTCGTCGTGTAAGCGTTCGAGCGATTGGGCGATTTGCGGGCCGACAATATCGGGCCGCGTGGCGAGGAATTGCCCGAGCTTCACATAGGACGGTCCAAGCGCCTGAAGCGCCTCGCTCAGCCGCTCCTCAAGCGGTCTGCCGCCTCGCTTCTTGCCGATGCCCGCGAGGATGCGCAGGGGCCAGGGGCGGTTGGGAAAATATTCTGGTGGCAGAACAACGTTGAAGGCGATCAGCGTTGCCCCGGCTTTTAACAACCGCCAAAGGTGAATGGGGGCCTTCCACACGGGCAACCTCCTTGCACTCTCCAAAGGCGCATCACGCCCTGGGGCTTGTCCTCGCAGTGGCGAGGCGAGAGCCGGCCTTAAAGGCGCCAGCCCGTTGTCAGGGTCGCGATGCCGCCGGACAACGCCTGCACCTTCACGCGCGCAAGCCCAGCGTCCTCCACCAAGCCCGCAAACTGCGACGGCGCCGGAAATCGGCGGATACTCTCAACCAAATATTGGTAGGAGTCGCGGTCTTTTGCGATCACCTCTCCAAGCAGCGGAATGACGCGGAAGGAATAGGCCTCATAGGCCGCATCAAGCAGAGGCAGCGTCGGTAGCGAAAACTCAAGGCACAAAAATCGGCCCCCCGGTTTCAGCACGCGATAGGCCTCGGCGAGAGCGGCTGGCCGGTCGGTCACATTGCGGATTCCGAAGGCAATTGTGTAGGCGTGGACGGAACAAGTGGGCAGCGGCACGTGCTCGGCATTGCCGCAAACCCACCGCAAATCATCAGGGCGCCGCGCCGTGGTGGCTGCCCGCCGACGACCTGCCGTCATCATCGCAGCGTTAATGTCGCACACAATTGCTGTTCGCCCGCCACGGCGCAAATACCCCTCGGCCAAATCTCCTGTGCCACCGGCGACGTCAAGCAGCGTTTCCGAAGGGCGGGGATTGAGCCTGTCCAGCAAAATTGCTTTCCAGATCCTGTGAATGCCGCCGGACATGAGATCGTTCATCAGATCGTATCGATCGGCGACCCGTTCAAACACAGCCCGCACATGGGCCGCCTTGTCTGAGGCGGGCACATCCTCAAACCCGAAATCGGCTGTGTCTGAGCCATCCGGCCGCGGGCGTTCGCCGTGCCGGCCGGGGTTTGGGGTTTGCTCGCTCTGTCGCTGGGTCATGGAAGCGTCTATACCCCGGGACCCGCGGGCGCCGCCATGGCGTGTGGTCGCGCCCCGCCCCTTGTTTGTAACGTCCAGCGCCGAGGACCGCTCCGTGCCAGAGCTTCCAGAGGTGGAAACGGTCCGTCGCGGCCTTGCTCCCACCCTCGTCAATCGATCGATTGAAGCGGTTGACCTGCGCCGTCCCGATTTGCGGTTCCCGTTCCCGAGCCGATTTGTCGACCGCTTGGTCGGAACCCGGATCGAGGCACTCGATCGGCGGGCGAAATACCTTCTGGCGCGGCTTTCAAGTGGCGAGGTGCTGGTGATGCACCTTGGTATGAGTGGCCGGTTTTGGCTCTCCGGGGCGGTTCCGAAGGGGGAGACATCCGGTGCGGGGTCGGTCGGCGAGGCGGGCCGCGCGCACCAAATCACACAGTTGAACCCCGCCCACGATCACGTGGTGTTTCGCTTGAGTGGCGGGATTGAGCTTGTTTTTCACGATCCGCGGCGTTTTGGTTTTATGGACATCGCCTCGGGGCTGGATATCGGGGCCCATAAATTTTTTCGCCATCTCGGGGTGGAGCCCTTGGGGGCCGACTTCACGGCCGCTTACCTGACGGAGCGCTTCAAGGGGCGCCGAACGCCGATCAAGGCCGCCCTTCTCGATCAGACGGTGATCGTTGGCATCGGCAACATTTACGCGTGCGAGGCGCTTTATCGGGCCCGGGTCTCGCCGCGCCGGCAGGCGGCCACGATTGGGCCCAAGCGCGCCGAACGCTTGGTGCCGGCGATCAAATCGGTGTTGCAGGAGGCGATCGAGGCGGGGGGCTCATCGCTGCGCGATTTTGCCGGCGCGGACGGGGAAATGGGCTATTTCCAACATCGGTTCGAGGTCTATGGCAGAGGCGGAGAGGCCTGTTTGCGCGGGGGCTGCGCGGGGGGTGTGCGCCGGATCGTCCAATCCGGCCGCTCAAGCTTTTATTGCCCAACCTGCCAGCGCTGAGCGCTCGTGCTCTCCCGGCTGGCTACGCCAACTTGATTGACACAGGCTCTGGGAGTAGGGTCCGCCGCATTTCGCAGCCCAGCAATAGGACGGGTGCGGAAGTCTGTGCGGGACACCGGGCCGTGATCGCGACCCCCTTCGGCGAGCTTTCGGGCCAAATCGCCCCCCTTTCCCGCAATCTTTGGAGGCATCGTGCATGGCTTATGAGACGATTGTGGTCGAGACCGATGGGCCCGTCGGCATCATTCAGCTCGACCGGCCGGACGCGCTTAATGCGCTGAGTTCAACGCTTATGGACGAGCTGGGGGCGGCGGCGCGCGCCTTGGATGCGGACGATCAAATCGCCTGTATCGTGTTGCTGGGCTCGGAAAAAGCATTCGCGGCCGGGGCGGACATCAAAGAGATCAAGGATCTGTCGTTCATCGAGGCCTATGGTCAGGAGCTCATTACCCGCAATTGGGAAGAGGTTACCCGTTGCCGCAAGCCGGTGATTGCCGGCGTGGCCGGTTATGCCCTGGGCGGCGGATGCGAGCTTGCCATGATGTGCGACGTGGTGATTGCCGCCGACAACGCAAAATTCGGTCAGCCTGAAATCACCATTGGCGTTATTCCCGGGGCGGGCGGAACCCAGCGGCTAACGCGCCTCGTTGGCAAGGCCAAGGCCATGGAAATGTGTTTAACCGGGCGCATGATGGACGCGGAAGAGGCCGAGCGTGCCGGGCTTGTCTCCCGCATCGTCGCTGCCGATGATCTGCGCGATGAAGTGCTGAAGGTCGCCCGCAAAATTGCCGACTTGTCGCGCCCGATCGTCATGATGACGAAAGAGAGCGTCAATATGGCCTACGAAACGTTCCTTGGTGAGGGGATCCGATTTGAGCGCCGGTTGTTCCATGCCGCCTTCGGGACCGAAGACCAGAAGGAGGGCATGACCGCCTTTGTCGAGAAACGCAAACCCCAGTTTAAAGACAAATAATCAGAGGCCCGTTTGTCGTGTATAGCGGGGCGTCGCACACAGCGCTGAGCGGCCACACTGGCTTCTTGCACGCCATCATTCATGGATAGAAAATCCATTTCCCGTCTGGGCCGCGCGGGGTCTTACTCGCTGCGTTCAAGGGGCGACCCGCCCCGAGCATCTTGGCGATTGACCTCATTGGAGCGATTGGGTACACCCCCGCACTCATATTTTGGGATTAAGGACCTGCTGTCCTATGGCAAACACGCGTTCAGCGAAAAAAATGATCCGGGTGATCGAACGGCGCACCGAGGTCAATCGGAGCCGGCGCAGCCGCATGCGGACCTTCGTGCGAAAGGTTGAAGAGGCTTTGGCGGCCGGCGATGCGCCAGCAGCGCGCGAGGCGCTGAAACACGCCGAGCCTGAAATCATGCGTGCAGCAACAAAAGGCGTCGTGCATAAAAAGACTGCAGCGCGCAAAATTTCCCGTCTTGCACAACGGGTTAAGCACGCCGAGATGACAGCCTCTGCGTGAGGTAATCTCAGCATACGAACATCCTGTTTTCATGGTGCCGGCTTAAGTTTTAACAAGCCGGCTATTTTTTTGGCACCGGGGCGCGGGACGCTCGGCATGCAGGATGCGTGTCTGTGATGGTCCCAATTTTGTCCTGGCGCCGATGTGAATTATTTGTGTCGCGTTCTCGTTTCGATCTATTGATCTGAACGGGATTTTCATTCCTTATTAAGAGGCGTTCCAAACCGGTGGATTTCTCGGCCGGCCCGCGGAGCGCCAGATCATCACCACACAGACGAAGTGCCGTTTGCGCGACGCCGAAACGTATGCGCGCATTTTATCTGTGTGCGGCCTATAAAGAGTTGGGTAGGAACGCGGTGAAATTTTTTTTCAAGTCTGTTTCGGCTTTTTGATTCGTGAAAATGTCAACAAAACACGGCCGATGAAGGCCGGGCCTCCAGGAGAAGGCGCGTGGCAGGGTACGCTGGTGACATCAGTCCGCAAGAGACGTGGGACGGGCTTACGAAGAACGACAAAGCCCAACTGATTGATGTTCGGACAATGGCCGAATGGACCTTTGTCGGGCTACCGGATTTGAGTGCGCTCGGCCGCGAGCCGATTTTGTTGGAGTGGCAGGGCTTCCCCTCCATGCAGGAAAACGAAAGCTTTGCGCAAACGCTCTCTGCAGAGCTCGCAAAGCGCGGGGCCGACCAGTCGACCCCACTTTATTTTATCTGCCGCAGTGGCGGTCGCTCTCGGGCTGCAGCCATTGCCATGACGCGAGAGGGCTATGGGGCCTGCTTTAACGTCATTACAGGTTTCGAGGGTGACCTCGACAACGACAAGCACCGCGGAACAACCGCAGGCTGGAAGGCTGATGGCCTTCCATGGGGTCAAAACTAATCCGGCCCCGTGTTGGCGTAAGACAAGAAAGTGAACCGAAAACAATGAGTTGGGCTGTCATCTTTAATATACGGGGTTGTCGAAGTGGAAAGTGTTGCATCCGAAGAAGGGGCCGATACTGATCAATTATGGTGCGCGTCGAAAGCTGTTTTGCGCCACCGCTTGGGCGAACACGATTTTGAAAGTTGGATCGAACCACTGGAGTTTGTCGCCCGTCGCGATAAGACGGTTGTGTTATCTGCCCAGTCGACCTACGCGGCCGATTGGGTCCGGGAGTACCATTCGCGAAGCCTGCTTTCGGTCTGGCGAGGCCATTGGCCGGAGATCGAGCAGGTGCAGATTGAGGTCGGTGGCAGGCGCGCCGCTGCCGTCGCGGCGTCGACATCCTCAAGGCCCTATGCTTTTGAGGCGCAGCGGCCGAGCCAAGGGCGGGCGGTTGCAAGCCTCGGGACGGTGGTTGGTAGCTCCGTGATGCCGAAGGCTGCAGGCAATCTGCACTCGCTCAAGCTGTGTAAGGACTATCTGTTCGATACTTTTATCGAAAGTCCCTCCAATGAGCTTGCCTTTGCCGCCGCACGCGAGGTGGCAGCCGCTGATCGGGTGGCGTCCCTGTCCCCGCTCATCTTCTACGGCGGGTCAGGGTTTGGCAAAACCCACCTCATGCACGCCATTTGTTGGCAGGCAAAACGGCAATTCCCGAGCAAGCGCATCGTGTGTATGCAGGCGGAGCCGTTCATGCAGGCCTTTGTGGAGGCGATCCGCAGCAAAGGCATGCAAGAGTTCAAGCGCATGGTGCGGGAAGTGGATATCTTCGCTCTCGACGACATCCAGTTCCTGGCGGGCAAAACTTCAACGCTTGAGGAGTTCCTGCACACAATCAATAGCCTGATGGATCATGAAAAGCAGATTATCTTGACGGCTGACAAACGCCCCAACGACCTTGATGGGATCGAGGCCTTCTTAAAGTCGCGTCTGGCGAGCGGGTTAAGCGTAGAGGTGAAGCCGGCTGATTATGCGCTTCGGCTCGCCATTCTTCGCCAACGCGCCGCCATAAGCGCAAGAGCCGAAGGGGTGGTGGTGCCCGATGAGGTGCTGGATTTCATGGCCAGGATCGAAAATATGAGCGGTCGTGAGCTTAACGGCCTCATGTCGAACGTCATTACCCAGAGGAAACTGGTTAACAAGGCGATTACCATCGATTTGGTTCGGGCGACACTTGGTAGTTCCGTGTCCCTCAAGCAAAGGCGCGTAACGATCGATCAAATCCAAAAGGCTGTTTGTAGGCATTTTGATGTGAGCCTTGAGGACATTCTCTCCGAGCGCCGGTTCCGCAAAATTGTCCGCCCACGCCAGATTGCGATGTTCCTCGCCAAGGAGCTTACAACACGCTCCTTGCCGGATATTGGCAGGCGATTTGGGGGTCGCGACCACACAACGGTGATCTACAGCGTCCGGAAGATTGCGGAATTGCTCGGCAAGGACGAAGGGCTGCGCGATGACGTCGACAGAATCAGGGCCGATCTCACGAGCCGCTAGGCACCCATAGGGTTTGCCGGGTTGGCGACAGGGCGACGTGGTTCGGCCCTGTGGCCTCAAGCCGGGCACGAAAACACCGGTTTCTCCATCAGGGTGAGGCCGGTGTTTTCTTTTGTCGTAGGAGGGCCGCAGTTAGAGCCGAGATTGAGGTGGTTTTGCGGGGGTGGCAACGGCGCCCTCGAACCGTCGCGGTGGCTTTTTGGCCATGCGAAAAGCCTTCAGGCCGGCGGTGCGCTTTGCTATAGTTTAAGGCCGATTTGCCCGAGCTGGGCCGGTCGGGGCGGTGGGCTTACCGCTGGGCGGTTGGCCTTGGTCATCAAGCGGCGCAGATCGGCCGCCGAGAGGCGCTGGTTCGCCGCTGTGTGGTTCGCCGCCGAAGTATCATTTGCCACCTTATTGAGTGTTCAGCCGGCCTATGAAAGTCACCCTGGAACGCGGCATTTTGCTTAAGGCCTTGAGCCATGTGCAGAGCGTTGTCGAGCGCCGCAACACCATCCAAATCCTGTCCAACGTCAAGCTCGAAGCCTTTGAAGACAAGCTCAAGCTGTCGGCGACAGATCTTGACTTGGAGGTTGTTGAGATCATCCCAGCCCGGGTCGACCACGCCGGCATCACCACCGCGCCGGCCCTTATGATGCACGAGATCGTCCGCAAACTGCCCGAGGGGTGCGATGTGACCCTCGATCTTGGTGGCGACGATCCGCGGCTGCGGCTTTTGTCCGGCCGGTCTGACTTCTACCTCACGGTGCTGCCCCAGGAGGATTTTCCGGTCATGGCACCGGGTGAGCTGACCCATCGTTTCGCGTTGCCGGGACCGGACCTGAAACGCCTTTTCGACAAGGCGCGATTTGCCGTCTCAACGGAAGAGACCCGCTATTACCTCAACGGCGTTTATCTCCACACGATCGAGGCGGACGGCTTTACGATGTTGCGGGCGGTAGCGACCGACGGGCATCGCCTTGCCCGGCTTGAGATGCCCGCCCCAAATGGCGCCGATGGCATGCCTGGCGTGATCGTCCCGCGCAAAACCGTTGGCGAGGTTGTCCGCTTGATCGGCGAGAGCGAGGAGACCGTCTCCGTGGCGGTCTCGAGCACCAAAATCGTCTTCACCTTCGATGAGCTGACCCTGACATCCAAACTCATCGACGGCACCTTCCCCGATTACGAGCGGGTTATTCCTGCCGGCAACGATCGGATCATGGCCGTTGAGGGACGGACCTTCACCCAGGCTGTCGACCGGGTGTCGTCGATCTCGCTAGAAAAAACCCGGGCCGTGAAACTCACCATCGACGATGGGATGCTCAAGCTTGTGGTGAGCAACCCCGAGAGCGGCAACGCCCAAGAGGAACTAGCGGTCAGCTACGATGCCGGACCGCTCGAGATCGGCTTTAACGCCCGGTACCTGCTCGACATAACAGGCCAGGTCGATGGCGAGGAGGCGGTGTTTGCCATGTCCGATCCTGGCGCACCAACCGTGATCGAGGACAAGGCCGATCCGCACGCCCTTTATGTGCTCATGCCCATGCGCGTTTGACAGCCAGGGGCACGCTTATGACACGTCCGGCAATGCGCGATACCGCGTCAGGCGAGGGGTGTGCTTTGGAAGCGCGCGTCGGACCGTCGGTATGCCGAATGGGAAACGAAAACACACACATCGAAGGCGCGGCGCGGACAGCCCCTTGGATCAGCCGGCTGACGGTCACGACTTTCAGGTCCTATGGGGCAGCAAGCGTTGAGGCAAAACCGGGCGTGTGCGTTGTTGCTGGGCCGAACGGCTCTGGGAAAACCAATCTGCTTGAGGCGATTTCGTTTTTGGCACCTGGGCGCGGGCTTCGCGGCGATGGGCTGGGCGCTGTGGCGCAACGCGAGATCGGCGAGGGCGCGCCGCCTCGCCTCAACGCCTCTGGCGGGGCGGGGGCGCTGCGCTGGGCCGTTGCTGCCGAGGTTGAGACCCATGCGGGCGCGGTGCGGCTTGGCGTCGGGTGTCAAACGAGCGACACCGGCGCTGAAAAAAGGCTTGTACGGATCGACGGCATCGCTCAAAGCGGGCCTGCCGCGTTATCGAAGCACATCCGGCTTGTGTGGGCGAGCCCGGCAATTGACCGGCTGTTTGTGGAGGCGGCTGGCGAGAGACGCCGGTTTTTTGATCGTATGGTAACTGTTTTCGACCCCGCCCACAGCCGTCACCTGGGGCGTTTCGAGCGTCAGGCCCGCCAGCGGCTAAAGCTTCTGGATACGGGGGGTGATGAGCGATGGCTTGCAACCCTTGAGGAGGAGATGGCTGAGGCAGCCATTGCCATTTCGGCCGGGCGAAACGCCTTTCTCTATCGGCTTCAGGAGGCGGCGGCCGCCTGGTCCGGCACGGTTGGCGCGTTTCCTGTTCCGGCGTTGCATCTTGTCGGACAAGTGGAAGAAGCGCTGCGCCGGGGCTCGGCCCTCGAGGCTGAGGATGCCTACCGCGCTGCACTGCGCGAGGAGCGCATGCGGGACGGCGCGGCTGGGCGGACCTTGGAAGGGCCCCATCGAAGCGATTTCCAGGCGGTCTACCGGGACAAATCAATGCCGGCTCAAGACTGCTCGACGGGCGAGCAAAAGGCGATGGTGCTTGGGCTGATTTTGGCCCAGGCGAGGCTTTTGTCGGCCGGGTGGGGCACACCTGTCATCCTGCTTGACGAGGTCGCAGCCCATTTCGACAGCGCGCGGCGAGAGGCGCTGTTTACAGAGCTTCTTTCCATGGGCGGCCAGGTCTGGCTCACGGGGGCCGATGCTGATCTTTTCTCAGGTCTTCGCGGAAGCGCTGCTTTTTATCATATTACGGATGGACGGATCGTCCCCGAGACGACGTAAGGCGCGTCAAGCGCCGGAAAGCTAAGAATGTCAGATACCAATCAGCAAGCAGACAATGAATATGGTGCGGACTCAATCAAGGTGCTCAAAGGCCTTGATGCTGTGCGCAAGCGCCCGGGCATGTATATCGGCGACACGGACGATGGGTCGGGCTTGCACCACATGGTTTATGAGGTCGTCGACAACGCCATCGATGAGGCCCTGGCCGGCTATTGCACAGAGGTTTTAGTGCAATTGAAAGCCGATGGATCGGTTTTGGTGTCGGACGATGGGCGGGGCATCCCGGTGGAAATCCATCCCGAAGAGGGCGTGTCGGCGGCGGAAGTGATTATGACCCAGCTTCACGCGGGCGGGAAGTTTGACCAAAACTCCTACAAGGTCTCCGGTGGCTTGCACGGGGTTGGTGTTTCGGTCGTCAATGCGTTGTCGGAGTATTTGACGCTGCGGATCTGGCGAGGGGGGCAGACCCATGAAATGACCTTCCGTGCAGGGGTGGCCGATGCGCCGCTGGCGATCACCGGCGAGGCGGGCGAGCAAACCGGCACTCAGGTCATTTTTAAGCCGTCATCGGATATTTTCACGCAAACCAATTTCGATTTCGACACCCTGGAAATCCGTCTTCGAGAGCTTGCCTTCCTTAATTCTGGTGTGCGCATTGTGCTTGAAGACCTCCGCCATGTGGACCCAAAGCGCGTCGAGTTCCAATATGACGGCGGCCTGGTTGCGTTTGTTAAACACCTCGATAAAGCGCGCACAGCGATCTTCACGCCGCCTGTCCACTTCATCGAAGAGCGTGACGGCATCACCGTGGAGCTGGCCCTGTGGTGGAACGATAGCTACCAAGAGCATGTCCATTGCTTTACGAATAATATTCGCCAAAAGGACGGTGGTACCCATCTAGCCGGCTTCCGTGCCGCCCTGACGCGGGT
Organism: Pseudomonadota bacterium; assembly: GCA_038748465.1. Taxonomy (GTDB): domain Bacteria; phylum Pseudomonadota; class Alphaproteobacteria; order M2410; family M2410; genus JBCDJA01. The sequence continues at coordinate 1,066 of JBCDJA010000024.1, read as the reverse complement.
CGTTAATTCCTATGCAAATCAATCTGGGATCGCCAAGCGTGAGAAAGTCAGCCTCACTGGCGATGATGCACGCGAGGGCCTGACTTGTATCGTTTCGGTCAAGGTGCCGGACCCGAAATTCAGCTCACAGACAAAAGAAAAACTTGTCTCGTCAGAGGTGCGCCCCGCCGTCGAGAGCGTGGCAGCCGAGCATATCGGACGGTGGTTTGAAGAGCATCCAAGCGAGGCTAAGGCCGTGGTGATGAAGGTCGCAGAGGCGGCCGCAGCCCGGGAAGCGGCCCGTAAGGCCCGCGAATTGACCCGCCGCAAAAGCGCCCTTGAGGTCACGAGTTTGCCCGGCAAATTGGCCGATTGTCAGGAACGGGACCCGGCTAAGGCCGAACTTTTTCTGGTTGAGGGGGATTCGGCCGGCGGGTCGGCCCGGCAAGGGCGCAACCGGCAAAACCAAGCTGTGCTGCCGCTGCGCGGAAAGATCTTGAATGTGGAGCGCGCGCGCTTTGACAAGATGCTTTCATCCAATGAGATCGGTGCCCTGATTACTGCCCTCGGCACAGGCATCGGGCGTGATGATTTTGACGTCTCAAAGCTGCGGTATCATAAGATCATTATCATGACGGATGCCGATGTGGACGGATCGCACATCCGGACGCTGCTTCTCACTTTCTTTTATCGTCAGATGCCGGAGATCATCGAGGGGGGGTATCTTTATATTGCCCAGCCACCGCTTTATAAAATGAAGCGGGGGCAATCAGAGCTGTATCTGAAAAACGAACAGGCCCTTGAGGATTATCTGGTTGCCGGCGGCCTTGCCGGAGCCCAAGTGATTGCTGGCGAGGACGGCGCAGCCGTTGAGACCTATGCCGATGATGCTCTTGCTCAGATCGTCGAAGATGCGCGGGGCTTTGCGGCCGTGCTTGCGGCAATGCCCTCCCGGTACCCCGCCCAGCTTATCGAGATTGCAGCGCTCACCGGCGCTCTCGATCCGGCCGTTTATGAAAGCCGGGCTCTGGCCGAGGAAAAAGCCGCCCTTATCGCAAATCGGCTCGATGCCATGGCGGGCGAGTTT
>JBCDJA010000023.1:0-12909 GCA_038748465.1 Pseudomonadota bacterium | reverse complement strand
TGCAAACCGGGATGTCAGCGTCTTTCCAGATGGGGAGCAGATGGACGTGGGCCGCGACAACGCCCGCCGCTCGCTCAGCTTCGGGTTTGGGTCTCACATGTGCCTTGGAGCCCCCATCGCGCGGATGGAGCTTGCGGCCCTTTTGCAGGAGTTTTCGAGCCGGCTGCCGCACATGCGCTTGGCCCCTCAGGAGATTTCCTATTCGCCGATCAATGTGTCGTTCCGAGGCCCGGAGCGCCTGCAGGTTGTGTGGGATCCCGCGGCCAATCCGAGGCCGGAAGACCGGCCGGTTGATGCGTGAACACAAGAGAGGGAGACAGCGCATGTCGACTTTCACGCCCGACGCAACGGGCGCCACGGCTGAGCAAATCAACCTGATAGAACATCTCTTTTACAATGGATTCTCCGGGGGCAACCTTGACGTCATCGAAGAGGTTTTTCACCCCGATATCGAATTTGACTCTCCTGGGCTGCCGGCTGGTTTAGAGGGTATCAAGAAGATCGTTACATTGAACAATACCGCCATGAGCGAATGGCGCTTTACCATCGAAGACCTGTTTGGACATGAAAATAAAGTCGTGGTTCGATGGTCGGCCAAAGGCGTGCACACGGGCAGCTTTATGGACGAAGCGCCAACGGGCAAGCCGGTTTCGCTCACGGGGCAGAGCATCATCAAGATTGAACAGGGGCAGATTACGGCTGACTGGATGGTCGCGGACATGATGAGCTTTTTGAGCCAGCTGGGCATTGTGCAACCCCCCGGCTAAGGGGCCCGCGAGCCCCCGATGGAGCCTCGCCTGCCCTCGTTCAACCGGCCATGGTGCATGTCGTATGTTACATGTCGCAGGCAAAACGAAGCTTCCCAAGCAAGCAAGTCCAGGACGGTTACCCACGCCAGGATCTCCCAACGAGTCGAATGACGAAGCGCGTCTGGGACGACAAAGGCACCCGGCGCTCACCCAACAAGGGAGGATTGACCATGGCGCTTCATGCGCATGCGGACGACGCCAAAACAGATTTAGAATCCATCGCCGAGGGATACGTGCCCGCCCTGCTATCGGGCCAGGCTAATACCTTGATTGAGTTAGTGGGCGATGGTGCGCGGATTGAAGACGCCCGGTTCCCTGGCATATCCGGGGCCGATGCCATTGGGCAGTTCGTCCAGGATTTCAACGCGTGGATCACGCCCATGTCTCCCCGCTACGAGCATGTGAGAACGACGAAGGCTTCCCGCCGAGTCTTGTCCGAGTGCATGGTCCATTTAAATGATGGGAGTTCGGATTGGTCGCTTCCCGTCGGCATCGTTACATCGCGCGACGAGGATGGAAGCATCCGTGTGCACGTCTATTACACCAACTGGCCCTTCAACAAAGGGCATGCCGTTCGCAAAGCCCTATTTAGAGATCCGCTCCCCGACCAAGACGCGTTCGACGGCCACGTGAAGCATTATATCCAGTGCTTGCTGACCGCCGATCTCGACCGTATTGTCGAAGCGTGGGAGGCGGATATTTATTTCCGTGAGCCGAGCGGTTTGCCTTATGTGCATTGGGGCAAAAACAACGTTGTGACCTATTTCAGCGGACTCTTCGCCAATGGCGCCCCCATGCTTCGCGATGACACGGTGAACCAGGGCGAGAGAACCGTCTTTATGGAGTTTAGCATCATCGGGTGGAACGGCGTTGAATGGCCTGAAGAAAAATGGCAGGCGGGGCTCGCCTCCTATGAATGCACCTCCCGACACGGACTGATGCGTGCCATCCGCATTTACGACGATGTGGAATTCTAAGATTGCTTATGCGGGCGTGGGGCTCTTAGTTGGGCCGCACGCCGCAACGGCGATCCATCACAGGCATGCACACAATCAATGATCATGCATGCCAGACATTTTTTCGTTTCTATCGTGACTAAACCGCAATTGGCCAAAGGGGCACATCCGCGGCGTCGTCCGAAGGGTGGGTGCCTGCAGCCAATGGGAGCGTCGCCGGCGAGCCATGCCGGCCATTCCTTAAGTCCTCTCCCTTTTTGAGAGCCTAGAAGCCGGCTGCTCGACCACCCCCAGCCCGACGAAGGCGGCGCACCACGCCGGCTCACCTCTTTTCAAAAACCGGCTGGCACGCCATTCGCCCTGTCGCGACAGGCGCGCCGCTGAAATATGGCTGGTTGACGCCCTCGATCCCATATTAAACTGCGAGCATGAGCGAGACTGTCAGGTCACGCATCGGCGACAAAGAGGCAACAGGGAGACCCACCATGAAAACACGCGCCGCCATCGCATGGGGACCGAACCAACCCCTCGAGATTGAAGAGATCGATCTGGAGGGGCCCAAGGAGGGTGAGGTCCTTGTTCGCATCGTGACCACCAGCTTGTGCCATACCGATGTTTTCACGTTGTCTGGCGAGGACCCAGAAGGCCTCTTTCCCTGTATTTTGGGCCATGAGGGCTGCGGCGTTGTTGAAGAGGTGGGCAAAGGCGTGACATCCGTTGTGCCCGGCGATCACGTGATCCCGCTCTATGTGCCCGAAGACCCCAACTGTCCCTACATCAAGTCGGGCAAGACCAATCTGTGCCAGACGATCCGGGAAACCCAAGGCGCCGGCCTGATGCCGGACGGAACATCGCGCTTCTCCTATAAGGGCAAACAAATCCTGCATTATATGGGCACCAGCACCTTCAGCGAGTACACGGTGCTGCCTGAGATCGCGGTCGCCAAGATCTCTCAGGAAGCGCCGCTGTCGAAGGCCTCGGTGATGGGCTGTGCGGTGCCCACCGGCATAGGCGCGGTGCGCAATACTGCCAAGGTCGAGGCGGGCGCCACCGTTGCCGTCTTCGGCCTGGGCGCCGTGGGCATGGCCGTTATTCAGGGTGCGGTTCTAAAAGGCGCATCCCGGATCATTGGCATTGACGTCAATCCCAACAAATTCCCGCTTGCGATGTCGCTGGGCGCCACCGAGTGCGTGAACCCCAAAGACCACGCAGCGCCGATCCACGAAGTGCTGATCGAGATGACCAATGGCGGCCTCGATTATACCTTTGAGGCGGTCGGCAATGTCGAGCTGATGCGCTCGGCGCTGGAGGCATGCCACAAAGGCTGGGGCGAGTGCACCGTGATCGGCGTAGCCGGCGCGGGGCAAGAAATCTCCACACGGCCTTTTCAGCTTGTCACCGGCCGGGTCTGGCGCGGCACGGCATTCGGCGGCGTTTTGGGCCGCAGCCAATTGCCGGGCATGGTGGATGAATGGCTCCGCGGCGACTTTAGCGTGGACCCCTACATCACCCACCACATGACCCACAACCAGATCAACACCGCGTTCGATCTATTGAAGGCGGGCGAGTCGATCCGGTCCGTCATTCATTTCCAGCCCCATGACACCATGACCGTCAACTCATTGCCCGGGACTTTGGTGCCGGAGTAAGCCGCTCCCGGCTCAACAAGTTAGGACGTGTGCCGCCTATCACCGACCGGTTGATTGAAACATGTCGAGGGCGAGTGCAAGACGCTCTGGGTCGTCGCCGAGCTTTCAATCGGGCAGATCGTCGTTGAGGGGGTGGCGTGGAAGTTAACCGCAGGCAGCGCTTGTCCCGCTCGAATCACTTCGGGCGTCAGCGGCGCGTTCATCCCGCAAGCCAAGCACCTCTTAATGCGATCGATCAAAGGGTTTGAGCGCCATTCCCGGCAAAGGCTGCCAGTGGCCTGATGCGCGTGCGCAGCGTCAAGGGTTAGAAAAATTTGGCTCCCCGGGCCGGACTCGAACCAGCGACCCAGCGATTAACAGTCGCTTGCTCTACCAACTGAGCTACCGGGGATCAGGGCCAATCGCAAGGTTATGCGATTGGCGCGGGCTATAGCAAAGGGTGTTTGCCCTGGCTAGTCCTTTCCCGCGCCGAACCAGCCGACAGACGGGCAAAAAAAAGACCGCTCTGGGGGAGAGCGGCCTTGAAGGTGTTGGGTAAATGGTGGGGTGTCTTCAAGGGAAGACAATAAGACGATGCGCCGAAGGTCTTAAAAAAGGGTTAACGCGCGCGGGGGTGGCGAGGGGGCAAGCAAGCGCCTAGGGCGCCGCGCGGCGACAGGGGCCCGTCCGCGGCCCATGCGTCACATCAGGTCGGATCCTGTTACGAGAGAGTGGAGGCCACGCCCGGAATCGAACCGGGGTACACGGCTTTGCAGGCCGCTGCGTAACCACTCCGCCACGTGGCCTCAGACAAGGGGGCTTCGTCTTTTCTGCTCGTTTCAGCCCACAATTTGGCACTCTTGTGCTCGGCGATGCCGCCTCGCGCCCGGCGACGTTACCTGGCGCTGGGCGGTAGTACCTTTCGCGGTTTGCCTCTCGGCCCCTTGGGAGCGGGGATATAGCAAAGCCCCTGGGCACTGGCAATTGGCCTCGAGGGACGGTTGGACCGAAAATGCCGGGCCATGACGCGCGTTAGACAATCGTCCGCCGGCCCGGTATAAGCCTTGCGATTCAGGCCTGTTAACCAAACCCCGCGATGGCGTCCTTGCAGCCTGTTCATTTGCCGAGAACGGACGAATCAGGTGACTTTCGACTTCGATAGAGCACGAGAAAATATGGTCGAGGGGCAAGTGCGCACCGCGGATGTGACTGACCGATCGCTCCTTGCCGTGCTCAGTGATCTCCCGAGAGAGCGTTTTGTGCCGAAGGCGAAGCGGGAACTGGCTTACATGGACGGCGATGTGCCGGTCGCAGAGGGCCGCCATCTGCTATCGCCGCGGGTTCTCGCAAAAATGATCCAGGCGGGGGACATCACGCCGGCAAGCGCGGTGCTGGCCATTGGCACGGCAACCGGATACGCGGCGGCGGTTTTGGGGCGCATGGCGGCAAGCGTCATCGCCCTTGAGGCCGACGAGGCCTTAGCCAAGCAGGCGGCTGATTTGCTGAGCGAACTTGAGATCGACAATGCGGTCATTGAAGTAGGCCCGCTTGCCGAAGGCTATAGCGCGCAGGCCCCTTATGATGTGATTTTCGTCGATGGGTCGATCCCGCAGCCAAGCACAGCGCTGCAAGATCAGCTCGCCGAGGACGGGCGCCTTCTTGCGATCATCCAGCCAGATGTTTCCGGCAAGGCCTGCCTGTTCCGGAAAGACGGCAGCACCATCACCAAACGCATCTTGTTCGACGCATCGGCCCCGCCCTTGCCGGGCTTTGCCGTTGAGCCAACCTTCGTCTTCTAACGGACCAAACGCGAACTCTCATGCGCCACAAAAAGCACCAGCGGGGGTGCCAGCGCGAGGGCAGGGGCCAGGAAAGGGCAACACGATGAGCGAGACACACCGATCCAGCGCTCCCTTGGAGAGACGAGCCGCCTTGGAAAATCGAGCCGCCTTGGAGAAACGAGCCGCGCGGCTGCGATCCTTGGCCGGAGCCTCCGTGATCGGATTGGCGCTCGCTCTGCCGCAACCGGCCGTGGCGCAAACCCTTATGGAAGCCTTGGTCTCCGCCTACGAAACAAACCCCACTTTGCTGGCCGAGCGCGCCGATCTTCGGGCCACCGACGAAAATGTGCCCCAGGCGAAAGCCGGTTGGCGGCCAACCGTGACGGTTGAAGGGACCTATGGCATTCAGGACACGAACTCCAAGACCACAAACAACGGCTTCATTAACCGGACCGATTCGAGCACCGAGCCCTACACCGTTCAGGGCCAGGTCATTCAGCCGCTTTATCGCGGCGGGCGGACGATGGCGCAAACCCGCCAGGCAAGAGCGCTTGTCGGCCAGGGGCAGGCAAATCTGCTGACCGTCGAGCAAAACGTTCTTCTCGATGCGGTCACCGCGTATTTCGATGTCATTCGCGAACAGGCTGTGCTCGATTTACGGCTCAACAATGTTGAGGTGCTGCGCCGGCAACTTCGAGCCGCCCAAGACCGCTTTCGGGTTGGGGAAATTACCCGGACCGATGTTGCCCAGGCTGAGGCGCGCCTGAGCGGGGCGCGCGCTGAGGTGACCTCCGCCGAAGCGTTCTTGACCCGGAGCCGAGAGGATTATGCCCGGGTGATCGGCGTTGTGCCGGAAGACCTCGAAACCGCGCCGCCGCTTCCGATCCTGCCGGACTCGGAGGAAGGCGCGCTGGCCATCGCCGTCGACATCAATCCATTGCTGCTCACCGCCCGCCAACGCGAGCGCGCCTCGTTTCAGGCCATCCGGGTCGTGCGCGGCGAGTTATTGCCAACGGTCAGCCTCAACGGGACCCTTAGTCAGTCTGAAGACAACAATTCAGACAGCAGCCAAAACAACGAGGCCTCGCTTCTTGGGTCGGTGAGCGTTCCGCTGTATCAATCGGGGGACGTCTATTCTCGGGTGCGCCAGGCCAAGCAAACCAACAGCGGTGACCGCTTGCAAATCAGCGAGGCGCAGCGCCAGGTGGAGGCCGATGTCGCCAATGCCTGGGAGTCCTTGCGGGCGGCCCGGGCCGTGATTGTGTCGACCAGCGAGCAAGTCCGCGCAAACACCATTGCCTTTGAGGGCGTGCAGCAAGAAGCGCGCGTCGGCTCGCGCACCACCCTTGATGTGCTCGACGCCGAGCAAGAATTGCTGGATGCCAAGGTCTCCCTCGTTGAAGCCCAGCGGGATGAATATGTGGCCGCCTATTCCCTGCTTGCAGCGATTGGCGGTCTGACCGCCGAGGGGATTGGCTTGTCGACCGCGGTGTATGACCCGACGGAAAATTTTGAACGGGTGCGCAACAAGTTTATCGGCACCGGGATTGGCGAATAGCGACCAGCCAAAGCGCCGCTTGTGCACTCGGTCGTTCGTTGGGCGCATGCGTGTCGGTGAAATAATTTCCACAAACTGTCCATAAGCATTGCGCCGCTCCCCCCGACTCGGCGACGGTCAGGTATCGCATAAGGGGTAATCCGGCAGGTGTGTTGTCGGCACACGCGTGGCGATCACCCGGATCGATCGAGGCAAGGCATGAGCGAAGCAGACAATAGTCAGCAAGAGCCCACCATGGAGGAAATCCTGGCCTCCATCCGGCGTATCATCTCCGAGGATGGGGATGAGGCCGAGGACGGCGGCGAGGCAGAAGCACCCGCGGAAGACGCGATCGACGCCGAGGCGCTGGTTGCGGACGAGCCGGCCCCGGAGATCGAGGAGCCGGTTGAGGTGGATGAGCCCCCGGCTCCCCAGGCCATTGAGGACACAGCCCCCGACATCGATTTTGAGGAGGCGCCGGCCGAAGATGATGTGGTGGTGCTCGATAACCCAATCGAGCCGCCAGAACTGGAGCCCGAGCCCCTCGCCGAAGACGATTTGATGTTCGCCGAGGACGAGCCCGAGCCGTTTCAGGAGCCGTTGGTTGCAAGTGCCGATATCGACGCGACCCTCATCGGGGAGCAGGCCGCGGTTGCCGCCTCGGCTGCGTTTAGTCGGCTGGCAAGCCACATGGCGATCAGCCCTGGTACGTCGAACACCATCGAAGATGTGGTGCGGGAGATGCTGCGACCGCTCCTTAAGCAATGGCTGGACGATAATTTGCCACCGATCGTCGAACGCATGGTGGAAGATGAAATCCACCGGGTCGCGCGGTTGGCGCCCCGCCGCTTCGATATTCGCTAAGGGCCCTGCCGGCAGGTCTCGTTTCAGCGCGCGATCCACGAAGCCGGCCACGCGCGCGCAATTAAGCCCAACCTCAGTGGCCTGCGCTCGGCATTTGGCTGCGGGCCTTCTGCCTCATCCCCAATCCCTCGTCCCTCGTCCCTCGTCCCCCATACCTCATTCCTCTGTCCAACCGTTTGGGAGCAAAGGCCTCCTTGCGGTCACCTGTCGCTTGACCCCTGGACGGCGGCCCTGGCGAGATAGCGCTAATCTGCTATAGGGAAGCACTAAGGGCCCCGCTTGAGGCGGTTGGGCGCGCAAAGGCCGCTCCTAAGAGCCCCCGACCACCACACTCAAGCGACTGCGATCCGCCATGCTGGAGAAGAATTTTCACCCGAAGGAGGTGGAAAACCGCCTGTATCAGATGTGGGAGAAGGCCGGCGCCTTCCGCCCCTCTGACGATGCGAGCAAGGACCCCTATTGCATTGTCATCCCGCCGCCCAACGTCACGGGCCGGCTGCATATGGGCCATGCCCTCAACAATGCCTTGCAAGACTGTCTGATCCGCTTTGAGAGAATGCGGGGCAAAGCGGCCCTGTGGCAGCCCGGGACCGATCACGCCGGCATCGCGACCCAGATGATCGTCGAGCGCAAGCTCATGGACGAGGAGGGGGTGCGCCGATTGGATATCGGCCGTGAGGCGTTTTTGGATCGGGTTTGGCAATGGAAGGCCGAATCCGGCGGCATGATTGTCGACCAGCTCCGCCGGCTTGGCGCCACATGCGATTGGAGCCGAGAGCGCTTCACGATGGATGAGGGCCTGTCGCGCGCCGTCCGAGAGGTGTTTGTCAGGCTCTACCGGGACGGGCTGATCTACCGGGACAAACGCCTGGTGAATTGGCACCCGGACTTGAAAACGGCCCTTTCAGACCTTGAGGTCGAGAACATCGAGGTTGAAGGCCATATGTGGCATTTCGGGTATCCGATTGCCGATCAAAATGGCGCCCCGACCGACCAGCGCATCGTGGTTGCGACCACCCGTCCGGAAACCATGCTCGGGGATACGGCCGTTGCCGTGCACCCTGACGATGAGCGCTACAAGCATTTGATCGGCTCGCAGGTGCGTCTTCCGCTCGCGGATCGGTTGATCCCCATCGTCGGCGATCCTTATGCCGATCCCGAACAGGGTTCCGGCGCAGTCAAGATCACACCGGCCCATGACTTTAACGATTTCGAGGTCGGCCGCCGCCACGACTTGCCGCAACTCAGCATTTTGGACGAGGCAGGGCGCATCAACGACGCCGCGCCTGAGGCCTATCACGGGCTCGACCGGTTCGAGGCGCGTGACAGGGTGGTGGCGGATATGCGCGCGGGTGGTTTTCTTGAGAAGATTGATCCGCACACCCACACGATACCGTTTGACGAAAAATCGAAATCGGTCGTCATCGAACCTCTGCTCACCGATCAGTGGTACCTGAATGCCGAAAAGCTGGCACAGCCGGCGATCGAGGCCGTTGAGGCTGGACGCACCCAGTTTGTGCCACGCAATTGGGAACGCACCTATTTTGAGTGGATGCGGAACATTCAGCCCTGGTGCATCTCACGCCAATTGTGGTGGGGCCATCAAATCCCAGCATGGTATGGGCCCGATGACCATATTTTCGTTGCCGAAACGGAGGCAGAGGCCCTGTCCGAGGCGGCCCGCCATTATGGGGCCGACACGCCGCTGATCCGCGACCCTGATGTTCTCGACACGTGGTTTTCCTCCGGCTTGTGGCCGTTTTCGACCCTTGGTTGGCCCGATGAAACAGCCGAACTCAACCGATTTTACAAAACCGATGTTCTGGTCACGGCTTTCGATATCATCTTTTTCTGGGTTGCACGGATGATGATGATGGGCCTTTACGTGATGAAGGACGTCCCCTTTCACACGGTCTATATCCATGCCCTCGTGCGCGATGAGCACGGACAAAAAATGTCCAAGACCAAGGGCAATGTCATCGACCCGCTTGAGCTCATCGACGAGTACGGCGCCGATGCGCTGCGCTTTACGCTTCTGGCTATGGCCGCGCAAGGGCGGGACATCAAACTGGCAAAATCGAGGGTCGAGGGGTACCGAAATTTCGGCACCAAGCTTTGGAATGCCGCCCGTTTTTGCGAGATGAATGAGTGCATTGCGCAACCGGAATTCGAACCCGGGCAATGCCAACAGCCGATCAATCGTTGGATGATCGGCGAAGTGCAAACAACGGCGCTGAACGTGACGGAAGCGGTCGAGGGCTATCGCTTCAATGACGCGGCGGGGGCGCTTTATCGCTTCGTCTGGAATGTCTTTTGCGATTGGTATCTTGAGCTCATCAAGCCGCTCCTCAATGGCGATGAGGGCGAGGCGAAGCGCGAGACGCGCGCGGCGGCGGCCTATGTTCTCGATGAAACGCTCAAACTCTTGCACCCGTTCATGCCGTTCCTGACCGAAGAAGTGTGGCAGCGCTTCGGCGAGACCGGTCATCCGCGAAGCGGTATGCTGATCAACACGTCTTGGCCCAAGGCGCAAACAGCACTCATCGACGTTGAGGCGCGGGCGGAAATGGAATGGGTGATCGGCCTTATTTCAGAGATTAGGTCGGTCCGCTCGGAGGTGAATATCCCGGCAGCCGCCCGCATTCCCGTGCTCTTGCAAGGGGCCGATGAGACAACCCGCGAGCGGTTGGAGCGGCATATGGACCGGCTTAAAACCCTCGCGCGGCTTGAAAGCATCAAGCTGACCGATGCCCCGCCCACAGGATCGATCCAGGCGATCCTGGAAGAAACGACGGTGCATATTCCGCTCAAAGATGTGATCGATATTCCAACCGAAACGGAACGCCTGTCGAAAGAGATTGCCAAGGTGACGACAGATATTGACCGTATCGATGCCAAACTCGGCAATGAGAAATTCGTCAACAATGCGCCTGAGCATGTGGTGGAAACCCAGCGCGAGCGACGGGAAGAAGCGATCCTGACACGCACGAAACTCAACGATGCCCTAAAACGACTGCAGGATGCGGCCGCTTGATAACCAATCTGAGTGCAGCGCCGATACGCGGTCCGATTGACCACTGAGTAAGGACACCCGTCATGACATCACGTTTTGACAAATCGAAATTGCCGAGCCGGCATGTGACCGAGGGGCCGGAACGCGCGCCCCACCGGTCCTATTATTATGCGATGGGGCTGACCTCGGAGGAAATTCACCAGCCCTTTGTCGGTGTGGCAAGCTGCTGGAACGAAGCCGCCCCGTGCAACATCGCCCTTATGCGCCAAGCCCAATCGGTCAAAAAAGGCGTCAAAGAAAACGGTGGGACCCCGCGCGAGTTTTGCACCATCAGCGTCACCGATGGGATTGCAATGGGCCACCAAGGCATGAAGTCTTCCTTGGTGTCGCGGGAGGTGATTGCTGATTCGGTGGAATTGACGGTCCGCGGCCATTGTTATGATGCGCTGGTGGGCCTTGCCGGATGCGATAAATCCTTGCCCGGAATGATGATGTCGATGATCCGTCTCAACATCCCGTCGGTCTTTATGTATGGCGGTTCGATTTTGCCGGGCCGGTATCAGGACCGCGATGTGACGGTTGTCGATGTGTTTGAGGCGGTTGGTCAGTACTCGGCCGGTAACCTCTCCGATGATGAGTTGGAGGCGCTTGAATGCGTGGCGTGCCCGGGGGCCGGCGCGTGTGGGGGTCAGTTCACGGCCAACACCATGGCCTGTGTGTCTGAAGCCATGGGGATCGCCTTGCCTTATTCTGCAGGATCGCCTGCTGAATATCAGTCACGGGATGAATATGCGGTGCGCTCGGGCGAGGCGGTGATGGCCTTGCTTGAGAGCGGTATTCGCCCGCGCGATATCGTGACCCAGAAATCCCTTGAAAACGCAGCGGTGGTGGTTGCCGCCACCGGCGGGTCGACCAATGCAGGGCTGCATTTGCCGGCAATCGCCCACGAGGCCGGCATCGAGTTTGACCTTATGGCGGTCGCCGAAACCTTCAAACGCACGCCCTATATCGCGGATCTGAAACCCGGTGGCCGGTATGTCGCGAAAGACCTGTTCGAGGCCGGCGGTGTCCCCATGGTCTTGAAAACCCTGCTCGATGCAGGCTTTTTGCATGGGGAATGTCTGACCGTCACCGGCAAGACCTTGGCCGAAAACCTTGAAGGCGTTGCGTGGAACGCGAACCAGAAGGTGGTTTACCCGCCAAGCAAGCCGATCACGCCGACCGGCGGCGTGGTGGGCCTGATCGGCAATCTGGCGCCCGAGGGGGCGATTGTGAAAGTTGCGGGCATGCAGAACCGCAAATTCTCCGGCACGGCCCGGTGTTTCGACAGTGAGGAGGAGGCGTTTGCGGCCGTCGAGGCGGGCAAATATGCCGAAGGGGATGTGATCGTGATCCGCTATGAAGGCCCCCGGGGTGGGCCTGGAATGCGGGAGATGCTGTCGACGACCGCGGCCCTATACGGCCAGGGCATGGGCGACAAAGTGGCTCTCATCACCGATGGGCGGTTCTCCGGCGCTACACGGGGGTTCTGTATCGGCCATGTTGGGCCCGAGGCCGCGGTTGGCGGCCCGATTGCGCTTTTGCAAGACGGGGACGGGATCGAGATCGATGCCGATGCAGGCACTCTTTCGGTGGCTTTGAGCGATGAGGAGCTGGCGGCGCGGCGTGCCACATGGAAACCGCGGGAGACTGGTTACGGAAGCGGCACATTGTGGAAATATGCACAAGGGGTCGGACCGGCCCTTAAAGGGGCAGTGACCCATCCGGGGGCTAAAGCGGAGAGCAAGTGTTATGCGGACATCTAGAGTTTTGACGCGCGGGGCTGGCGGGGCCCTTCTCGCTGCAGCCATCTTGGCAGCGCCAGTGCCAGCGCCGGCGCAAGACGGCCCACCGCTTGTCGTGCCGACCCCGCAAACGGAAACGCCCCCGTCATTTGCCTCTTCGGCCATGGAGGAGGCGCAGATTGCCTATCAAGCCGGTGATCTCGATACGGCCTTTCTGCTGTGGAAGTTGGAGGCAGAGAGCGGCAATACCGAGGCGATGTGGCTCATCGGCAATATGTATTATTCCGGCAACGGCGTAAAAGAAGACCCTAATGAGGCCGTGCTTTGGTATCGCAAGGCGGCCGATCTGGGGCACACGGAAAGCCAGGTCACCTTTGCGAGACGCCATTGCCGGTCCGATACATCGCCGCTAAGGTGACCTGGCTTTCCGTGTGCCCCAGATCGGCCGCCTTGCGATACCAAAGCACGGCCTCATTAGGGTCTTCTTTTACGCCGTTGCCGGAATAATACATATTGCCGATGAGCCACATCGCCTCG
>JBCDJA010000022.1:0-13270 GCA_038748465.1 Pseudomonadota bacterium | reverse complement strand
CCAAGATCCTGGCCGCGCGGCCCCTTCATGTCCCAGCGAATTTCAATGAATTCTTGGCCCCCACTGCGCGGCTCGAGCGTTACGACGCTTTGCACGACGAACACCCCCGGCCCGGGTTCGGGCACGACTTGGATGCCCTGTTGGCCAAGGGCTTGTTTGAAGGCCAGGGAGAGGGATCTGCGCCCATCGCCCGGGGCACCAAGAATGGGAAGCACATAAACCTGTGGGGCCTGGCCGGCAGGCCGGCTTGCTTGCGGTGCTGCGGCCGGCTCGGGCTTGGGAGATTGGAGGGCGGAGGGCTGCACCGTTGCGCCGTCCGGCTGGGGCTTTGCTACGCCTTGATCGGATGCCGGGGATTTGCCGGCCGGTAACGGCATGGAGGCCAACCGGTCATCGGCTGCCTCGCCGGCAAGCGATGCCTCAGCTGGTGGGACAGTCGCCGGTTCGAGCACCTTTGCCGAAACAATCTGCCGGCTTTCTGCATTCGCGGTTGTAGGGCGTATCGCGGGCGGTTCGACCGGCGCTTGGGCGGCCGCCAAGTCTTCGGTGCCGCGCCGCCAGTCCAGGCGCTTGAAAAAACCGAAACGGCCCGAGCGTTCCTCCGCAGCCGCCGCAGATTTGGCCTCTGCGGGTGGGCCCTCAGGTGCCTCGGTCGGGGCCTCTGCAAGAGCCGGGGGTACGGGAATGGTGGGGCCCAGCGGATCATCGCTGGGCGGAGCGTCTGCATCTCCCAGTGCCACGACGGACGGCGCGGCCTCTGGAACGTTGACGCCGGCGGTTTGAATTTCGCTGGGCTCGCCAGCCGTCGCGACACTCTCAGTTGCGGCATCGGCGACAGGTGCCGGGATGCCCGTTTGCGGGCCGAGGTCGTCCGTGACCGGTTCAGGCAATGTGGCAAGGGCTTTGGCGTCTTTAATGCCCTCGGCTCCATCCCCTGGCAATGCGTCCCCCGGCGGCGTTTGCGCCTGGCGAAGCATTGGCGGGGTCGTTAAGGCCGTCCCGTTTAGCTCGGCGCTGTCGAGGGCGGCGGACTGAAGGGTCGGCGCGGTGTCGGCCGGTTGGGTCCGATACCAGGACATCAATTCGTCAGCCGTCAGACTGGCAATCCGGCGGAGCCGCGCTTTATCGCCTGCAGGTTCCCAAGTCTCATAGGGGGATGTTTCTTCTGGGCCCAAACGCTCGACGATGGAGAAGGCGAAAGGGGCCGTCCCGGTTGGCGAGACAACCTGCCAACGGATTTTCAGGACCGTGCCGTCCCTCGCGCGGATCATGGACGCGGTGCCGACAAGGCGGGTGGTGCGTTGGGGCGGCGGGAGCGTGGTGGCGATGACATCGTGGCGGACAATGGCTTGGGCGACCGCCTTGGAGATGTTGATCCCCACGGCATCGGGGGCTCCGGCCACCGGCTCGACCAAGAAATGATCGGGCAATGTCATCGCCGCGATGGGAACGATTGGTTTGTCCTGCGGCTGAAAAGGACGCTCGACGCCGTCGATGCGGTTGCTGACGGAGGTGCAGGAGGCCAAAAACAGGAAAAACGTAAGGGCCGTGAGCAGGCGGAAAGCGGGTGAGGGCATTAGGCGGGCTCCGCAAGACTGATCATCGAGATATTGCGTCCGTAGTCGGAATCCCCGCGATGGGTGGCCCGGCGATAACTGAAGAACCGGGCCTCATTAAAATAGCTACACTGATCGAGGGAGTCAGGACGGTCGATACCGGCTTGTTTCAGCCGGCTGAGGATGTATTTGGGCAGATCGAACTGCCAATGGTCCGGCCGCATGCCTTCACCGAAGAGTTTGGCATTGGCGCCGTCCGCGTCGCAAAATCGCTCGCGGAAAGGGGTGTCGACCTCATAAGCGTCTTTGGAAATGCAGGGACCAAGCACGGCCCTGATGCGGCTGCGGTCCGCTCCCAGATTTTCCATGGCCGCGATGACGTGCTCCAGGACCCCGGCAAGGGCGCCTTTCCAACCGGCATGGGCCGCACCAACAACCCCGGCCGTGCCGTCAGCGAGCAGGACCGGGCCGCAATCGGCCGTCAAAATTCCAAGGACTAGGCCTTTTGTGTTCGTTGCCATCGCATCTGCTTTCGGCGCCGCCTCGGGCAGCCAACGCTCCGTTACCGTCACAACGTCGGGCGAATGGTGTTGATAAAGGGTTAAAATGTCTTCTTTTGGCACACCAAGTTGTTGGGCGACGCGGGCGCGATTGGTTGCGACTTGGCTCGCCTCGTCGGCCGATCCGAAGCCGCAATTGAGCGAGGCATACATGCCCTCAGACACCCCGCCTTGGCGGGTGAAAAAGCCGTGGGCAATGCCGGGAACTGTGGTCAGTTTGTCGCTTTGGAGGCTGTGGATCATGGTGCGGTCTCTGGCCCGAATCCGGGGGCAGGGCCAAGGGTCGGTGCCGAAAGGCAAAGGGCTTTGAACAGGTGGCCCATCTCCTGAGCGTCGATGAGCCGTGACAGGGCGCTGGACAGAGCGTCGGCGCCAGATCCTTGGAGGTGGGCACGAGCCCGGGCAGCACGCAACTCGATCCCAAGGCCACCAAGGAATGCCTGTTGCGTCGCGGGTCCGTCAACTCTGGCGCCCGTTTTCTCGGCGACCTGTTTGAGCCGCCAAAAAGGCACATGGGCCGACAGGTCCGCCGCGCCCGGCGATGTCAGACAGTCGACGAAACGGTGCTGGCGGACTGCCTGCAAGGTGGAGGAGGATTGGGGCGTGCTGCTGCCATAATCGATAAAAAGCGCCCGGCCGGGCGTTGTGGCGAGGCTCTCCCCGATGGCGGCGATGAGGTTTTCTGCGCTCGGAGCAATTTCTGCGATGGCGCCTTCATGGTTCGGAATGTCCGATGGATCGAAGGGCAAGCCCGCGTGCGGTAAGGGATCGGAGAGCACAAAGGCCAGCCCGGGCGGGCGTTCCGGCCCGGAGGCTTGGGGGCTCGGGGCAAGGCCGATCAGCCGTTCGTGCCATCCAAGTGCCGTCCGCTGGAATTGGCGGATCGGCAAGGCATCGAGAAACTCATTGGCAAGCACAATAAAGGGCGTCTCGGCGACGGGCTCTGTGAGGGCCGGGGCGGTCGTGATCGGAACGCTCAGGCCTTGAAGGCGCTCGATTTGGGCTTTGGCAAGGAGAGGACTTTGCTCGATGAGCCGGATGCGGACTGAAGCTATAAAGCCGGGCCGGAGGCGCTTGGCGGTGTTCAGAAGATCGGCCATCAAGACGCCGGAGCCAGGCCCCAATTCAATGAGGTCAAACGGTGAGGGCTCACCGAGATCGATCCAGGACTGCAAGGCAAAGAGCGCGATCATTTCGCCGAAGAGGGAGGTGAGTTCTGGCGCGGTGATGAAGTCGCCCTCGGCACCGAGGCCTGGGTGCGCCGCGTAATAGCCGCCGGCGCTGTGATTGAGGCAGAGCGCCATGTAAACGGCGACAGGCTGGGGTCCTTCCGCCTCAATCGTCGAGCGCAACAGGCGTTCGACCGGCGAGAGATCCGGTTCACGTTGGCTCTGGTCGGACACCGGGGGCCGCGCGGTCACGCTTGGCGGCCGCCGGCGGGGGATGCCGATGGCGGGGAGGGGGCCTTGAGGGCGTGGCGAATGAGGAGGAAGGCAACGATCCACATCGGGATCGACAGGGCCATTCCCATCGTCAGCCCACTGTCCTGTGAAAACAGATAAGCGTCCGAATCGCGGAAAATCTCCACGAATGCGCGCGCAAGACCGTATCCGGCAAGGAAGACGCCCGTGACCAATCCTGGTCGATCGAAGGCCCTGAAGCGGGTGATCAAAAGGCGCAGCACGAAGAAGAGCACGAGCCCCTCAAGCGCGGCCTCATAAAGTTGGCTTGGATGGCGGGGAATGTCGCCGGCAGCCGGGCTTGGAAAGACCATGGCCCAGGGCACATCGCTCGGTTTTCCGTAAAGCTCGCCATTGATGAAGTTGGCGACCCGGCCAAAGAAGATGCCGATCGGGACGGCGGCGGCGACCAGATCGCCGACCCGCAACATGGAAATCCCCCGCGAGCGACAGAAGAAGTAGAGGACAGCCATGACGCCGATCAGCCCGCCGTGAAACGACATCCCCCCGCGCCAGATCTTAAACGCGATAAGCGGGTCCTGCAGATATTGGTTGGGGTAGTAGATCGATCGGTAAAACAGCTCAAACCCGATCCTCCCGCCGATGATGACCCCAAGCGTGACCCAAAACAGCAGGTCGTCGAGCGCTTCTTTGTCAAGCGGCGCGCCCCCTGGCGTGCGCGCCCAAAGCGGGTTTGATTTGAGCAAGTTGGCAATATAGAACCAACCGAGAACCAATCCGGCCAGATACGCCAGCGCATACCAACGGATCGCGATCGGTCCAATTTGGATGAGGACGGGGTCGATAATCGGGTACGGCAGGACAAACAACGACATGGATGCTGGGTCGGCTCAGGGTTGAAAAGGCGCGACGCGGCGAGCTTTGAGGGCCAGGCGGGTCCATGTCAACGCTCGGCCTTAAGCGAGCCTGAGCCGGAAGACTTGCCTTTAAGACCCGCGGGCTCTGACCAAGCGGGATTTGGTGCCGGCGGCCTATAGCGGGGGAACAGGAGGTATCGATGCAGACACGCAATCGTTTTTTAGATGACATTGCCGCAATGGCGACATCGGCTGCGGGCGTTGCCACGGGGGTGCGCGAAGAGATCGACCAGGTTGTGCGCCAGCAAATGGAGCGCGTGACCGACGGCATGGACCTTGTGCGCCGGGAGGAGTTTGAGGCGGTACGCGAAATGGCGATCTTGGCGCGGGAGGAAAACGAGGCCCTCAAAGCCCGAATCGCCGTGCTGGAGGCTGCTGCCAACAAGCCGGCAGCCGCCAAAAAACGCGCACCTAAGACGGCCCGCACAAAAACTTCAGAGCCGAGTGACACCGTCTAATCGCCTGTTTTTCCACACAATTATCCGGCAAAGCAGCCCAACCGACGCATGTGTGGATAGGCCGGCGTCAAGTGTTGCGTAACCCCTCTGGCTTAAGGCAGGGTCGTCGTGACACACCGTCACGGGTGGCGGCCATAATAAGTGAACAGCGGACTCTCCTGTACCCGGGAGGCCGTTTTATAAATTGCCTCACAGCAACAGCGTCGCCGGGTGCATCACCGGCCGTGCAGATTTGCCGGCTCGCTCCACCCCCTTTAGGCGGGAGATCGACGATGGACCTCTCTGAAAGACAAATTGATCTGAACGCGCAAAACCCCCTCGAGCTCATCGAGATGCTGGTGTCGAGCCGCGAATGGCCGTTTGAGCGCTCCGGCGAGAACGAGCTTAACATCAACGTATCCGGCGCCTGGTGCGAGTACAGCGTGTCTCTAACCTGGCACGAAGAAATTGAATCGCTGCACATGGCGGCCGCGTTCGACAGCCGAGTGCCCGAGGAGAAGCGCCAAGAGGTTCAAATTCTCACCGCCCTCATCAACGAGCAACTCATGCTTGGCCATTTCGATCTGTGGTCTGATGACGGTGTTATTCTGTTTCGTCATACGCTGATGTTGCAAGGCGGTGCTCACGCCACAGAAGATCAGTGTGATGCGCTGTTGCAGCTTGGGATAGAGAGTTGCGAGCGGTATTATCCGGCCTTCCAATTTGTGGTTTGGGCCGGCAAGACCGCGAAAGAAGCGATCTCTGCATCGATGTTCGAAACAGCAGGCAATGCCTGATCGGCACAACGACGCCCGCAGCCGGCAGGGCGCCAGACGCTGAGCGTGCGCTCGAGACCGACATGTCGCAAAGAGCTGAGATGGCCTCCAAAGCGAAGTTGACGCCCGGCTTGGCGGTTATCCTAATCGGGGCTGGCCGGATGGGGCAGGCCTTGGCCGCGGGTTGGCTAGAAGGTCAGCTTTTGCGTCGGCTTGTGGTGATTGAGCCCAACCCCTCAGACGCGCTCAACATGCTTTTAAGCAAGGCTGGTCGCGCGGGCTGCGAGGCTGAAGCCTTGGGCGCCCTCGCCGATTTGCCGCCCGGGCCCGCCGATGCGCTGGTCTTGGCTGTCAAACCCCAGATCATGGACGCGGTGCTGCCCCAATGCCGGTCGGCCGCAGGCGAGGCGGGGGTTGTCCTCTCGGTTGCCGCCGGGCTGCCGCTTGAGCGATACCTTGCTACGTTCGGCCCCGATGCTCCTGTCGTGCGGGCGATGCCGAACACCCCGGCAGCAATTGGAAAAGGCGTGAGCGCGCTTGTCGCCGCAGCCGGAGCGGGCCTTGCAAGCCGCACCGTTGCCGAACGCCTGATGGCCGCGGCAGGACCGGCCCTGTGGCTTGATCGGGAAGATCAGATGGACGCCGTAACGGCCCTTTCAGGGTCTGGCCCGGCTTATGTGTTTCACCTGATTGAGGCGATGGCGCAGGCAGGCGAGGCCCTCGATTTGCCGGCCGATCTTGCGATGGCTTTGGCGCGGCAGACGGTCATTGGAGCGGCAGCGCTTGCTGAGGCCGCCGGCGATCCGGCATCGGCGCTTCGCGAGGCGGTGACGAGCCCGGGCGGGACCACCGAGGCGGCGCTTGCGGTGCTCATGCGCGAGCCGGGTCTGACCGACCTCATGGTGCGCACGATGGAAGCGGCGAGGGATCGCTCCCGGGCGCTTGCGACATGATGGGCTCCCTCACACACAATCGCTGGGCGACCGGCCGGCGAAGCCTAGCTTGGGTCGGGAAGGGAGACACCGCCTATGGATGACACCCCCACCCCCAAAACGACCGACGCACTCATTGAGGCTGCCTTGCGCGTCGTAGCGCGCCAGGGATGGCAAACGACCACGCTGTTTTCAATCGCGGACGAGGCGGCCATACCCGCGGCAACGGTCTATGCCCACTACGCTACGCGCGATGCGGTGCTTGTCGGCATTATCGACTGGGCCAACCGCCAAGCCCTCTTGGACCGAGAGGCGGAGCCGCCTGACCCGCAAGACACCATCCGGGACGTGGCCTTTGACGTGGTGATGCGCCGGTTCGATGTTGCCATGCCCCACCGCGAGGCGTTACGCGCGATCTATCACGCAACCCGCCGTGACCCGCGGGTTGCACTGAAAATCCGTGCACCTCTCTTTCGGGCTGTTGGCCTAATGATGGACGAGGCGCGATTGGAGCGCACGGGCGTTGCAGGGGCGATCCGCATGCGCCGCTTTGGGCTTATTGTGTTTGCTACCTTTCGAGCCTTCCTCGACGACAACGACGATCTCGCCGACACGATGGCAACCCTCGATAAACGCCTTAGGGGGGCGGAGGACTGGATAAGGCGGGCAGAGATCCCCGGCGCTCGGGGGCTAAAACCGCAAGCGGCAGCCACCAATGGGGTCAAACCCCCCAATGGGGCCCAGCCACCGTCAGGCTCGAGCGGGCCGGACGAGGCCTCGTCCTGAGCCGGCCTTAGGCAAAGAGGTGGATTGGGGATCAGACGCCCTCGGAGTAAAATGTCTCCGGTAGCCGGGCAACGCCCTCGATCAACCGGCAGCGACGGCCCGTGGCGGCTGCTTACGTCGGCAGGACAAACCGGGCTTGCAGCCCGCCAAGATAAGATCCCCCAAGCGACAGATCGCCGCCCATGGCCCGGGCCAAATCCCGTGCGACGGCAAGCCCAAGGCCCGTGCCCACATGGTCCGGATCGCGGGCATGATCGAGCCGGTGGAAGGGCCGAAACGCCTCTTCGCGCCGCTCCTCGGGAATGCCGGGCCCATCGTCGTCGACAATAAGGGTCAGGCTGTCATCGCCTTCCCGCTTGATTGTGAGTTCTGTGTGCTCGGCATAGGTGGTTGCGTTCTCCACCAAATTATTCAGAACACGCCTCACGGCATTGGGCCGCGTGCGCGCTGAAAAATCACCGATGGTTTTGTTCACAACGGATTTGCCTTTGCGGGCGAAGTTCGCAGCGACCTCATCGAGCAGGGTTGTTAGGTCCATCCGCTCGATCCGCTCCTCCGTTTGTCCCCGCGCAAAGCTGAGATAGTCCTCAAGCATGCGTTCCATTTCCGCAACATCAGAGCGTAGGGCTTCGACCTCGGCTGTGGTCGGCAGCATGGCAAGCTCCAACTTCATGCGGGTTAAGGGCGTGCGCAAATCATGGCTCACACCAGCCAGCATTTCTGTGCGCTGAGAGATGTGCCGCTCGATCCGCTCTTTCATGTCCAAAAAGGCTTCTGCGGCCCGGCGGACCTCCATTGCCCCCGCGGGCTTAAAATCGCCGACCCGGCCCCCTTTACCAAAGCCTTCGGCCGCCACGGCCAAGCGTTGGATTGGCCTGATTTGATTGCGGAGGAAGAGCACTGCGACGAACAGAAAAACCAGCGAGCCGGCGGTCATCCAAACCAGAAAAATATGCCAATTGGTGGCAAGAACGCGGCTGCGGCGCACCTCCACGCGCAGCACGCCCTCCGGAATTGCGGTTCTAAATTCGACCCACGAATCGCGGGCCCGGGTGTTGAACCAAAACGGGCGGTCAAGCTGTTTGTCGAATTCGGTGCGGATGGTGCGGTCCGCAACCGAGTACCACGGCGTTGTGAGTGTTGGAATGCTCGCGCCTGGCACGATGGTAATGTCAAAGCCGAGATAAAACTCAGCACGCCGAATATAGGCAGCTTTCTCAGGTTCTTTGAGGGCTTCAACCGTACGCACAAGAAGCGCCATTTCTTGGGCCACGGCTGAGGACAAACGGCGGGTAACAAGCTGATAGTGCCGCTCCATAAACACATAGCTCGTAACGATTTGAGCCAGGATCATCGGCGCCACAACAATGATCAGGGAGCGTGCGAACAATTGTCGGGGAAGGGCTTTGCGCAATACCCGTTCCAGGCGTTCGGTAACGGGGCGAAGAAACCGCTTGATGCGGCCGCCCTTGCCTCGGCCCTGAGTGTCGTGTGGGTTTGCTGCCTTATCGACCATCGTCTTAGCCCGGGATCAACACATAGCCGATGCCGCGAACCGTTTGCAGATAGAGGGGCGCTTTCGGGTCGTCCTCGATCTTCCGTCTGAGGCGTGTGACCTGCACATCGATGGACCGCTCCTGGGGCACCCCCAATTCCTGGCACAGATCGAGGCGCGAGAAGGTTTTGCCGGGATTTTGCGCAAACAACCGCAGCAACATATTCTCGCCGCTCGTCAATTTGATGCTTTCATCATCGCGCATCAGCTCGCCGCGCACCGGATCGTAGCGGCATTGTCCCAAACGCACTTCCTCGTCTTCGTCAGTATCCTCGGTAAAGGT
Source organism: Pseudomonadota bacterium (assembly GCA_038748465.1). Lineage (GTDB taxonomy): Bacteria > Pseudomonadota > Alphaproteobacteria > M2410 > M2410 > JBCDJA01. Next base: position 4,047 of record JBCDJA010000022.1, on the reverse strand, counting down.
GCGTTTAAGGATTGATTTGACACGGAGCAAAAGCTCCATCGGTTCGAAGGGTTTGGCCAAATAATCGTCTGCACCGTGCTCAAGGCCCCTGATCCGGTCCTCAGGCTCGCCCCGGGCGGTGAGCAAAATGATGGGCACGTCATCGGCCTGTCTCAGCGAGCGGGTCAGCTCAAGCCCGCTTTCCCCCGGAAGCATAATGTCGAGCACCATGAGGTCGAAGGCGAGGCCGGCCAAAAGCCCGCGTGCCTCCTCCGCGCTGGCGGCCAGGGTGACCCGGTATCCTTGATCTTTCAAAAAGCGCCCCAGCAAATCGCGGATCCGCCGATCGTCTTCCACCACGAGAATATGGGCGCTTGGATCGGGTTGGGGCGCGGTCCCCTCAGTTTGTGCCTTTGTGTCTTGTGACGTCGTGTCCTGAGACGATGCGTCTTCAGAAGGCGGCGGGGTGGTTGGCGTATCGGTCATCGCTGGTGCGCGCTCATGTCGGTCGCAGGGCCGGATCGGGATCGGTCGCGGGCCGGCTAAGGGGCTGTGGGCAAGAGCAGCGCCTCACCCACTTAGTCAGCTTCGATCCGCTTGAGGATTTCACGCCGCTCGTCCGGATTGATCAACCCTTCTAGCACACGGCGATAGCCGGCAACCGCCTCTGGTCCGGCTTCGCGATAGGCGCGCGCCACCCTGTCGCGCTGCGGCTTTGACAGGGCGTTCTCAAGGGCCAAGCCGTTGTCGGTAAGGGTGAGCTGGCGCTGGCGCCTATCCTCCCGGCCGATCGATTGATGGATCAAGCCATCCTCAACGAGTTTCTTGAGCACGCGCCCGAGACTTTGCTTGGTGATCCGAAGGATGGCCAGCAACTCGGCAACGGTAATGCCCGGATGGCGGCCGACGAAATGAATGACGCGGTGATGGGCGCGCCCGTAACCATAGGTTTCGAGGATGGTGTCGGGGTCGCTTGTAAAGTCCCGATAGGCGTAAAAGAGCAGCTCAATCCCCTCCCGCAATTCGTTGTCGCGGAGGTAGAGCAGGGTTGCTGTGCGTGCGGCATCGCGAGATTTTGTGTCAGGCATGTTGACGTATATTTCACAGAATGTTACGAAAGGCAAGTCTGATGCGCAATTAAGTTGCGCATATCATCTTAAGATCGGAAGAATCGAACGAAATATGGGGCTCGCACGGTCTTCTGGGCCGTTCGCGGCACGGATCTGACACCGGCGACACGGCCAACAAGGGAAGGGCACATCATGGCGGCGGTACCATTCGACCAACGGGGCGGACACATTTGGCTCGATGGAACCTTGGTTCCCTGGAGCGATGCCAAATTGCATGTCCTCACCCATGCGCTGCATTACGCCAGCTGTGTGTTTGAGGGCGAGCGGGTCTATAATCGCCAGATCTTCAAACTCCGTGAGCACACGGAACGCTTAGTCGCCTCTGCGCAAATTATGGGATTTGAAATTCCGTACACGATTGAAGAGATCGATGCGGCTTGCCTCAAAGCGGTCGAGGTACAAGGCATTACCGATGGCTATGTCCGGCCTGTGGCATGGCGTGGTAGCGAGATGATGGGCGTGTCGGCGCAATCCAACACAATCCACCTTGCCGTTGCGAGCTGGGAATGGCCCTCCTATTTCGATCCGGAAGAGCGCTTGAAAGGCATCCGCCTCGACATGGCCGCCTGGCGCCGCCCGGCTCCGGACACGGCGCCCTGCAACGCGAAGGCGGCGGGGCTTTATATGATCTGCACCCTGTCAAAGCACGAAGCTGAACGAAAGGGCTTTGCCGATGCGATGATGCTCGATTATCGCGGCCTCGTCGCTGAGGCGACAGGCGCCAATGTGTTTTTCGTCAAAGATGGCGTTCTGCACACACCCACACCCGATTGCTTTCTTGATGGGATCACACGCCGGACGGTCATCGACCTTGCGAAAAAGCGCGGAATTGACGTCATCGAACGGGCCATCGAGCCGGGCGAGATGGAAGGCTTTGAGCAGTGCTTTATCACAGGCAGTGCGGCGGAGGTGACCCCGGTGTCCGAGATCGGGCCCTACCGGTTTGAGGTCGGGGCCATGACAACCGACCTGGCCCATGATTACCAAACGCTTGTGCAGTCCTAGCGGCTTTGCTCTGTAGTCGTCAAAGCAGTGATGATCTTGTGGCAGACCCTCTCAAGGAGCGGGGGCTCGCCCGCAAGCTGATCTGACGTCTGTGTAAATCCCGGCGCCGCATTGACCTCGAGGACGGTGGGCGCCCCCACTTTGGGCACGATCAGGTCCACACCGGCAAGGCGCAGTCCAAGCGCTGCTACGGCCTTTCGGCCCAAGGCGATGAGATGGGGCGGTAGGCTCGAGGTGGCATCGGTCACCGTCGCGCCGAGGCTCAGATTGGCTTGAGGGAGTAGCGGGACACGGGTTCCCTCCTTGGGCACGTCGGTTAGCGCAAGGCCCGATTGGGCAAGGAAGGAGGGAATTCGCGGGTCATTGGGCGCTAAATCCGGCACGCGATTTTGCCCAGCATTGTTCGAAAAATATCGTTCAAGGAGTGTTTTAAGGCTGGCCGAGCCATTGCCTTTAACATGCGGGCGGTGGCGCTCCACCGCATTCAAAAGCTCGCCGTCGAGGTAAAGCAGGCGATATTCCCGCCCGTCCAAAAACTCTTGGAGGAGAGCGGTTTTATCTGTTGAGAGAATATCGGCCACTGCGTCGTGCAAGGCCTCGGGCGATGAAACAAAGGTGACCTGCCGTCCTGCCGCGCCCTCATTGGGTTTTGCAATCAGGGGATAACCGATCATCTCGGCCCAATCCTTGGCGGTTTCGGGGCCGGGCAAGCGCGCGGCGAGATCGGGCCGCGTGCGGGCGATATAGTCGCGATGGGTTGGCGCGTGGATCAAATGGCTTGTAGGGCCGGTGAGGCCGCGGGCCGCCAACACACTGAGGCACCAATATTTATCCCGGGCCAGAGCGGCAGCCGCCTGGGTGTTGAGATCGATCTGGGTGCCCACAAAAAACACGCGGCGCCCATCGGGCAGGTCGAGCGCACCGGCCTGGCCCGACTGTGGATCGAGCGCGACCCGGCATCCCCGTTGCTCGGCTGCGTCGGCAAGCGCAAGGGCGAAACGAGAGGGGGTGACGCTGCACGCGTCGGGCGATGACCAAGCCGGCGGCCGCATGCTCAGGGTGGTCCGGGCGGCCATTGCCTCAGCCCGCGGAGGATTGGGCCCAACGGGCCGTGGCTGCCTCGTCGGCCTCGGTTGCCTCGACCCAGCGGGCACCGGCGTCCGTCTCCTCGCGTTTCCAGAACGGGGCCTTGGTCTTGAGCCAATCCATAAGAAATTCCGCAGCCTCGAAGGCGGCGCGCCGATGGGCCGATGCCGTGACCACAAGGACAATCGGCTCGCCAGGCAACAGCCGCCCGATGCGATGGATGATCACACTGCCGGTGAGCGGCCAGCGGGCATGGGCCTCGGCCTCGATGTCGGCCAGGGCCGCCTCCGTCATACCCGGATAATGCTCTAGGGTCATCGCGGTGATCGTCGGGTGGGACGCGTCATCCCCGCCGCTTGATGCACCGCGAACAAGCCCGGTAAAGCTCACAACCGCGCCGATTTCTGTTCGGTCTTGCGTAAGCGCTTTAATTTCAGCACCGGGATCGAAAGTTTCTTGCTGGATACGGATCATCTTAGCCACCCGTAAACGGTGGGAAGAACGCAACCTCATCCTCGTCGGCAATCGGCGTCGTTGGGGGGACGATTTTTTGGTTGATGGCCACTTTGAGGAGGGCTGGATCGGCAAAGGCGGCAGCGTACCCCTCGCCCTGTTCGGCAAGCCAGGCCATCAACGCCCCCACGGTTTTGACATCGGCGGGCGGCAGCTTGGTTTCCTCGGCAAGGCCGACCCGTTCCCGAACCCAAGAAAAATAGAGAAGTTTCACCGGCTCACGTGCTCCTCATCCGGCTTGCTCCGTTTCGGCCTTTGCAGCACCCGGGTTGCTTCGCGCAGATAGAGCGCGCCGGTCCAGCCGGAGATCGCGGCGGCGAGCCAAAGAGCCGTG
>JBCDJA010000021.1:0-13387 GCA_038748465.1 Pseudomonadota bacterium | reverse complement strand
CTCAAGTTGTCCGCTCGCCTGTTGGAAGCGCAAATTGAACGCCTCTTTTTTCAGCTTCAAAAGCTCATCAGACAGCTGATCGTCACTCAGATCTCTCAATTCAGAAATCTTCATTGCTCTATCCTCGGGCGTTAGACGCCCTTGCCCTACACCCGCTTACGCGTCGATCCGTGTTACGACCTTGTTTTTGACCGGCAGTTTCGCCGATGCGAGCCGCAACGCTTCGCGCGCAACGACATCCGGCACACCGTCAATCTCGAACATGATCCGCCCAGGTTTGACCTTCGCGACCCAATATTCGGGCGAGCCCTTACCCTTACCCATGCGCACTTCCGTCGGCTTTTTGCTGACAGGCACATCGGGAAAAATTCGGATCCACACGCGGCCAGCTCGCTTCATGTGGCGCGTCATCGCCCGGCGCGCCGCCTCGATCTGACGCGCGGTGATGCTTTCGTGCTCTTGGGCCTTTAGGCCATAGGTCCCGAAATTCAGGCTCGTTCCACCCTTGGCATCGCCCTTAATCCGGCCCTTATGGGCTTTGCGGAATTTTGTTCGTTTCGGCTGCAGCATGGCAGTCCCGTCCCTTGTTCTATGCGGTCACGCGCGCGCCTATTGGCGCCGCTCCCGATCTCCACGCCCGCCCGGACGGCCACCGCCCTCCTGGCTGCTGACCATGCGTTTCTCGTGCGCCATCGGATCATGCTCGAGGATTTCACCTTTGAAGATCCAGACTTTAACACCGCACACGCCATAAGCGGTTTTGGCTTCAGCGATCCCGTAATCGATGTCAGCGCGCAAGGTGTGCAGCGGCACGCGCCCTTCGCGATACCATTCGGTCCGCGCGATCTCCGCGCCGCCGAGCCGTCCGGCCACATTGATCCGGATACCGTCAGCCCCCATGCGCATCGACGATTGCACCGCCCGCTTCATGGCCCGGCGGAAGGCGATACGCCGCTCCAATTGCTGGGCGATGTTCTCGGCAACCAATTTTGCATCCACCTCAGGCTTGCGCACTTCGTTGATGTTCAGATGCACCTCGCTGTCGGTCATCTTCGCCAAGGTTTGGCGAAGCTTCTCGATGTCCGACCCCTTTTTGCCGATCACCACACCCGGACGCGCCGAATAAATCGTCACCCGGCACTTTTTGTGCGGCCGCTCGATAATCACCCGCGAGATCCCGGCCTGTTTGAGGCTCTTCATCAGGTGATCGCGGATGCGAATATCCTCTTGCAACAGACGGCCATACTCACGCCCATCGGCAAACCACCGGGAATCCCAGGTGCGGTTGATGCCGAGGCGAAGCCCGATCGGATTGACTTTTTGGCCCATCAGGCGGCCTCCCCACTTTGTGCCTCAGGCTGACGCACGATGATGGTGATCTGACTAAATTCTTTCTTGATCCGGCCAACCCGGCCCCGCGCCCGCGGCCGGAAGCGCCGCATGAGCAATTGTTTTCCCACATAGGCCTCTGCGACAACCAATTCATCGACGTCGAGGGCGTGGTTTTCTTCGGCATTTGCAATTGCCGATTGGAGGACCTTGCGCACGTCCTTGGCCACCTTCCGCGTGGAGAAGGTGAGATCGTTGATGGCGACACCGACCTTCTTGCCCCGGATCGACTGGGCAATAAGGTTTAGTTTGCGGGGGCTGGTGCGGATCATCCGACCCGTCGCCCGTGCCTCGTTATCGCTCTCTCGCCGCTCGGCTTTCTTCTTGCCCATTCTCGCCTCGTCTGTCGCACCACCTGCCGATCAGGGTGCGTCGCTTATCGTTATTTGCGCCGTGCTTTTTTATCTGCCGCATGCCCGTAATAGGTCCGGGTCGGCGAAAACTCGCCGAATTTGTGCCCGACCATGTCTTCGGTGACCAAGACCGGCACGTGTTTTTGCCCGTTATAGACGCCAAAGGTCAGTCCCACGAATTGCGGCAGGATCGTCGACCGGCGCGACCAGGTTTTGATCACACCCTTGCGCCCGCCCGATTGGCTCTCCTCAGCTTTTTTGAGGAGATAGGGGTCAACGAAAGGGCCTTTCCAAACTGAACGTGTCATCGTTGCCTCTTCCTAGCCCTTCGACTTGCGTGCATGCCGACTACGGATGATGTATTTGTCGGTCGCTTTGTTGGAGCGGGTCCGCTTGCCCTTAGTGGGCTTGCCCCAGGGCGTCACCGGATGGCGCCCGCCGGAGGTGCGGCCCTCGCCGCCACCGTGGGGATGGTCCACCGGGTTCATCGCAACGCCGCGCACAGCGGGCCGTTTGCCGGCCCAGCGCTTGCGCCCGGCCTTACCGAGTTTCACATTGCCGTGGTCTGGGTTGGACACCGCGCCGATGGTTGCCATGCACGTGCCCAGCACGCGGCGCTGCTCGCCCGAGCCGAGCCGTAGAATCGCATAACCCAGATCGCGGCCCACAAGCTGTGCGTAGGTGCCGGCAGAACGCGCGATCTGCCCCCCTTTGCCGGGCTTCATTTCGATGTTGTGGATGATTGTCCCCACGGGGATGGATTTAAGCGGCATGGCGTTGCCGGGGCGCACATCCGTCCGCTCATCGGCAATTACCTTATCGCCGACTTGCAAGCGCTGGGGCGCCAAAATATAGGCCTTCTCCCCATCGCTGTACTCAACAAGCGCGATAAACGCCGTCCGGTTCGGATCATATTCAAGCCGCTCGACCGTGCCCTCGACACCAAATTTGCGCCGCTTGAAATCGACCATGCGGTAAAGCCGCTTGTGGCCCCCGCCGCGCCGGCGCGCCGTGATCCGCCCATGCCGGTTGCGCCCACCGCTCTTGGTGAGACCCTCGGTCAGATTTTTTTCAGGCCGGCCCCGATGCAAGCTCGACCGGTCCGTCAGCACAAGACTGCGCCGGCCAGGCGAGGTGGGGTTATAGGTCTTCAATGGCATTGGGTCTTTATCCCATTTTTGGTCGGCTTGATCGCTTTGATCGCTTCAGTCGGCATGATCGGCTAGATCGGTTTGATCGTCCCTAAGGGCGCGCCCTTGGCCCTAAAGGCCGGTGGTTACATCGATGGATTGACCCTCTTCTAGGGTCACCACAGCTTTTTTAATGTCCGGACGCCGGCCCCGACGCCCTCGGAACATTTTGACCTTTCCCTTTTGACGCAGCGTGTTCACCGCCTTAACCCGAACACTGAACAACGTCTCAACGGCTTCTTTGATCTCTGGCTTGGTGGCCTTGAGCGGCACACGGAAAACCACTTGGTTGTTCTCCGAGGCGAGGGTCGCTTTTTCGGTAATCACCGGCGACAGAATGATGTCATAGGCTTTGAGCTCACTCATTTTAAGCGCGCCTCCAGATCTTCCAGGGCCGCTTTCGTCAGCACCAATTTGGACCGGTGCAGAATGTCATAGACGTTGATGCCAACGGCCGGCACCACCTGCACCTGCGGTAGGTTCTGCGCTGCAAGGGAAAAATTACGGTCAAGCTCGCCGCCGCCGACAATCAGCACATCCGTCCAACCAAGCTTACCGAAGGCCTCGCGAAGAAGCTTGGTCTTTGGCTCGTCAAGCCGCGCCTCATCGAGGATCACCAACTCCCCAGCCCCATGCTTGGCCGCCAGGGCATGTTTGAGCGCAAGACGGCGAACCTTTTTGGGAAGGTCATGGGCATAATCGCGCGGGATCCGCCCGTGGGCCTTGCCGCCACCACGGAAAATGCCCGCGGACATCGCGCCATGCCGGGCGCCGCCGGTGCCCTTTTGGCGATACATCTTTTTCTTGGTCCGGGCGATCTCGGCGCGGGTGAGAGTCTTGTGGGTTCCGGCTCGGCGCTTGGCACGCTGATAGGTGACCATACGGTGCAGCAGGTCAGCGCGCGGCTCCAGACCGAAAATGGCATCCGCCAGCTCCACACTGCCCGCGGTTTCACCGGATAGGGTCGTGATGTCGGCCTTCACTTGTCTTTCTCCCCGTCCCCATCGCTACTGGGGGTCGACTGATCTTCCGTTGGCGCCAGTTCAGGCTGGGCATCGGCCGCTGCCGGCGGCTCGGCCGCTGCGGACGGCTCGGCCGCTGCGGACGGCGTTTCGGTCCCGCTCTCTCCCGCGGGCGCCTCGTCAGGCGTGGCAGTCGCATCCACCTCTGGCGTTGCCTCGACTTCGGGTGCCGCATCCTGGCTTGGCGCACGGAATGCAGCAGGATGGGGCGCGTCATCGGGCAAGGCAGCTTTGACAGCATCGCGCACGAGCACCCATCCGCCTTTCGAACCCGGCACCGCGCCGCTGACCAGCACCAGCCCCCGGTCGAGATCGGTCATAATCACTTCAAGATTTTGCGTGGTCACCCGGGCGCTGCCCATGTGGCCTGCCATCTTCTTGCCCTTGAAGACCTTGCCCGGGTCTTGGCATTGGCCGGTCGACCCGTGACTCCGGTGGGAAATCGACACCCCGTGGCTTGCGCGCAGGCCACCGAAATTGTGCCGCTTCATGGCGCCCGCGAAACCCTTACCGATGGACGTCCCGGTCACATCAACCTTTTGTCCGACCACAAAATGATCGGCTGTTATCTCAGCACCCACATCGACCATGTGATCGGCATCGACGCGAAACTCCGCCACTTTGCGCTTTGGTTCCACCCGTGAGGCCGCAAAATGGCCCCGCATGGGTTTTGACACGCGCTTTACTTTCGCTGCGCCGGCCCCAAGCTGGAGCGCGACATATCCGTCCCGCTCCTCTGTCCGTTGGGAGACCACCTGGCACTTCTCAAGGGCGAGGACCGTGACCGGGATTGCCCGGCCATCCTCCTTGAAAATCCGTGTCATGCCTTTTTTCTGCGCAATCACACCGGTTCGCATGACCTGCCCCTACAACTTAATTTCCACATCGACGCCAGCCGCCAAATCGAGCTTCATCAACGCATCCACCGTTTGCGGCGTCGGGTCCACGATATCGAGCAGACGCTTGTGGGTCCTGATCTCGAATTGTTCGCGGCTCTTCTTGTCGATATGCGGGCTACGGAGCACCGTAAACCGTTCGATCCGTGTCGGCAGCGGGATCGGCCCACGCACCTGCGCGCCCGTGCGCCGCGCCGTATTCACAATTTCCGTTGTCGAGGCATCGAGCACCCGATGGTCAAACGCCTTGAGGCGAATACGGATATTTTGTCCCTGCATAACCATGTGGTGTTCGATCCCAAAATCTGGCCCAAAACCGGACCCGAAAAACGGCACTGCATCGGCGGGTCATGCCCGCAAGCCTTGCACCGCCAATCGCCTCATCCCAAAAAAGAAGGAGGACCGACCCCTTGGCGAAAAGAGGTCGGCCCTCCTATTGCATTTGCCTATTCGATGATGGCAGCGACGACGCCGGCACCCACCGTTCGGCCTCCTTCGCGAATGGCGAAGCGGAGCTTCTCTTCCATCGCGATCGGCACGATCAGTTCAACTTCCATTTCCACATTGTCGCCTGGCATTACCATTTCGGTTCCGTCAGGCAACTGACACACGCCCGTCACGTCCGTGGTCCGGAAATAAAACTGCGGGCGGTAATTGGTGAAAAACGGCGTGTGGCGACCACCCTCATCTTTGGTGAGGATGTAAGCCTCTGCCTTAAACTTCGTGTGCGGTGTCACGGAACCAGGTTTGGCAAGCACTTGGCCGCGCTCCACGTCTTCCCGGCCCACACCGCGCAACAGCGCGCCGATATTGTCGCCTGCTTCGCCTTGGTCAAGCAGCTTACGGAACATTTCAACACCGGTACAAGTCGTCTTCTGCGTATCGCGGATCCCGACAATTTCAATCTCGTCGCCGACCTTAATTATGCCGCGCTCAACCCGGCCCGTAACAACCGTGCCCCGGCCGGAAATTGAAAACACGTCTTCCACCGGCATCAAGAAAGCACCATCGATGGGACGCTCCGGCTGGGGAATATACTCATCGACCTGGGACATCAGTTCAGCGATCTTCTCAGACCCAATCGCATCGTCCCGGCCTTCAAGAGCTGCAAGCGCCGAACCGGAAACGATGGGAATATCATCGCCGGGGAAATCGTAAGAGGACAGAAGTTCACGCACTTCCATCTCCACAAGTTCAAGCAATTCCTCGTCATCCACTTGGTCGACTTTGTTGAGGAACACCACAATGGCCGGCACACCAACCTGGCGCGCAAGCAGAATGTGCTCGCGGGTCTGCGGCATGGGCCCGTCCGCGGCATTCACCACCAGGATAGCGCCATCCATCTGCGCGGCGCCGGTGATCATGTTTTTCACATAGTCAGCGTGCCCAGGGCAGTCCACATGCGCATAGTGACGATTATCCGTCTCATATTCGACATGGGCGGTTGAGATCGTAATCCCCCGCGCTTTCTCTTCCGGGGCTTTATCGATCTCATCGTAGGCGGAGAATTCAGCGCCGCCTTTTTCCGCCAGCACCTTGGTAATCGCCGCGGTAAGCGTCGTCTTTCCGTGGTCGACGTGACCGATTGTGCCAATGTTACAATGCGGCTTTGTGCGCTCAAACTTCTCTTTCGCCATAACGTCTCTCCGTATTCACACCATCGTGTGGACGCCAAGACCCAGACCCTGGGCCCGCTCTTGCTCCGCTAGCCGGCCAACTTGGCCTGCACCTCGTCGGCCACTGCTTGCGGCACTTGCTCGTAGTGATCGAATTGCATCGTGTACTGCGCCCTGCCTTGAGACATGGATCGCAGCGTGTTCACATACCCAAACATATTGGCGAGCGGAACCATGGCATTAACAGCCGTGGCCACCCCCCGCGGTTCCGTGCCAGAGATTTGCCCCCGGCGGGAATTCAAATCGCCGATGATGTCGCCCATATAATCTTCAGGCGTCACAACCTCTACCTTCATCACAGGTTCAAGAAGTTTAATGCCAGCCTTAGGGCCGATCTCGCGCATGGCTGCCCGAGCCGCGATCTCAAAGGCCATAACGCTTGAATCGACGTCATGATAGGCCCCGTCCGTTAGGGTCGCTTTAATGTCTGTCATCGGAAAGCCTGCCAACATGCCCGCTTCCATGACGCTCTTAAAGCCCTTCTCAACGCCGGGAATATATTCCTTGGGTACATTCCCGCCGACGATCTTGCTCTCGAACTCAAAGCCAGAACCTGGTGGGAGGGGATCGAAGGTCACTTTGATACGTGCAAATTGACCCGACCCACCCGTCTGCTTCTTGTGGGTGTAATCGATGTCCGCCGTTTTGGTGAAAGTCTCGCGGTAGGCGACCTGCGGTGCACCGACATTTGCATCCACCTTAAACTCGCGGCGTAGGCGATCGACGATGATATCAAGGTGCAATTCGCCCATGCCCGCAATCACGGTTTGGCCCGATTCCTCATCCGTCGACACCCGGAAGCTCGGATCCTCCTGGGCAAGACGGTTAAGTGCGAGACCAAGCTTCTCTTGATCGCCTTTCGTCTTTGGCTCGACCGACAATTCGATCACCGGATCGGGAAATTCCATCCGCTCCAGGATGACCGGCTTCAGCGGGTCGCACAGGGTATCGCCAGTTGTCGTGTTTTTGAGGCCGGCCAGAGCAACGATATCGCCGGCATAGGCTTCTTTGATGTCTTCGCGGCTATTGGCATGCATTTGCAGCATGCGGCCGATCCGTTCCTTGTTGTCTTTGACGGTGTTGAGCAGGGTCATGCCGGCGGTAAAGACACCGGAATAAATCCGCACAAAAGTCAGGGAGCCCACAAACGGGTCGTTCATGATTTTGAACGCAAGGCCCGAAACCGGCTCATCATCGGCGGTCTTGCGAACCGTCTCTTCGCCGGTTTTCCCATCGATCCCGCGGATTGCAGCAACATCGACCGGCGAGGGCATAAAATCGATCACGGCATCGAGGAGCGGTTGCACGCCTTTGTTCTTAAATGCGCTGCCGCAGAGCACAGGAACGAAGGCAAGCTCAATCGTCCCCTTACGGATGCATGCCTTGAGCTGATCGGCCGTCGGCTCCTCGCCCTCAAGATATTTCTCGAGCAGCTCTTCGTCTTGCTCGACGGCAAGCTCGACCAATTTTTCACGATATTCATTGGCTTGGTCTTGCAGGTCGGCCGGAATGTCCGTGTACTCAAATTCAGCGCCCAGGCTCTCATCCTTCCAGATGATGGCCTGCATGCGGATAAGGTCGATCACGCCCGCGAAATCGCTCTCCGCGCCAACCGGCAATTGGGTCACTAAGGGCGTCGCGCCAAGTCGATCGACAATCATGTCGACGCAGCGGAAGAAATTCGCGCCCATGCGGTCCATCTTGTTTACAAAGCACATGCGCGGCACTTTGTATTTGTCGGCCTGGCGCCAGACTGTCTCCGATTGCGGTTCGACACCGGCGACCGAATCAAACACGGCAACCGAGCCGTCGAGCACCCGCAAAGACCGCTCCACCTCAATCGTAAAATCCACGTGGCCCGGCGTGTCGATAATGTTGATGCGGTTGTCGCCCCAGAAGCAGGTCGTCGCAGCCGATGTGATGGTGATGCCGCGCTCTTGCTCCTGCTCCATCCAATCCATGGTCGCAGCGCCGTCATGCACCTCGCCAATTTTATGGCTGACACCAGTATAGTAGAGCACACGCTCCGTCGTCGTCGTTTTTCCGGCATCAATGTGGGCCATGATGCCGATATTGCGGTACAGCTCGAGGGGCGTTTTGCGTGGCATGATCAGAAATTCCGATTAGCGGTCGTTGAGCGGACTACCAGCGGTAATGGGAGAAGGCCCGGTTCGCTTCGGCCATTTTGTGAGTGTCTTCGCGCTTTTTGACAGACGCGCCCCGGTTCTGCGACGCGTCCATCAATTCGCCGGCAAGGCGCTCGCGCATAGTGTTTTCGTTGCGGGCACGGGAGGCGTTGATGATCCAGCGGATCGCCAGCGCCTTGCGCCGATCTGGGCGCACTTCCATCGGCACTTGGTACGTCGCACCGCCAACCCGGCGCGAGCGGACCTCGATGTGGGGCATGACGTTGTCCAGGGCCTCATGGAACATTTGCACCGGGTCGCGGCCGGTCTTGTCTTCCATCTGGTCGAAGGCGCCGTAAACGATCCGTTCGGCGACGGATTTCTTGCCGTCATACATCAGGCAATTCATGAATTTGGCGAGGATCACGTCGCCATATTTGGCGTCCGGAATGACCTCGCGTTTGTCGGCTTGGTGACGACGAGACATGGGACGCGCTCTCCTATTTCGGCCGTTTGGCGCCGTATTTCGACCGGCGCTGTTTGCGATCCTTGACGCCCTGGGTGTCAAGCACGCCGCGCAGGGTGTGATAGCGCACGCCGGGAAGATCTTTCACGCGGCCACCGCGGATCAGGACAACCGAATGTTCTTGTAGGTTATGCCCTTCCCCGGGGATGTAGCTGGTGACCTCAAACCCATTGGTGAGGCGCACCCGAGCAACTTTACGCAGCGCCGAATTGGGTTTCTTCGGCGTTGTTGTGTAAACCCGAGTGCAGACACCGCGACGCTGAGGACAAGACTCCAGCGCAGGGACTTTATTTCGCTTCACCGGCTTTTTGCGCGGCTTGCGGATCAGTTGGCTGATCGTTGGCATTTAAGCCCTCAAACTTCCATTGCCTAAGCCAATAAGGCCCGAACCGGCCTAGCGGTTGGACCCAATCGGGGTGCAGAAGGCGCCAGGGCAGAGACCCCAACCTTCTTAAGCTGTCGATAACACGATCGCAGCGTTTAGCCTCGGCGGTGCCAATGTGCAGCGCTGCAGCTACTGCCTGCGTTAAACAAGAGCGCGGAAAATAGGGATGTCACTTTGACCAGTCAAGCGAAAACCCGGCCCGCGTGCGCCGTCTAACCGGGCGGACCATACGCCATAACGCCTTGAGCGCAACAGCAAATCAGCCCCGAGAGAAACAAAAGAAAAGGCCGGTCGAACGCCTGTCCAACCGGCCCCTTCAAGGTCTCGATCGCAGCCTCGCTTATTCCGCTGCGGTCTCGCCGCCCGCCGCCTCGTCAGCGCCTTCAGGCGCGATCGCTGACGGATCGGCGACATCGTCAGGCGCGGGCATCGCCGGTTCGGGCAACGCGGCTTGTTCCGCCTTTTCGGCCAAGATGTCTTGGTCGCGACGCTGGGCGATCTCCTTGTAGCGGTTGATCATGCCGCCCGTGCCGGCCGGAATGAGACGGCCAACGATGACATTCTCTTTAAGGCCGATCAGCGTATCGACCTTGCCGTTGACGGCAGCTTCGGTCAGCACCCGCGTTGTCTCTTGGAAGGACGCGGCCGAGATGAACGACCGGGTCTGCAAGCTCGCCTTGGTGATGCCGAGCAACACCGGGCTGCCTTCGGCGGGCCGCTTGCCTTGGGCATGCATCAGCTCGTTGACCTCGTCGAATTCGGTGACGTCCACCTGCTCCCCGGCCAGGAAACTGGTGTCGCCTTCGTCCTCGATTTCGATCTTTTGGAGCATCTGACGGACAATGACCTCGATGTGCTTGTCATTGATTTTCACGCCCTGCAGGCGATAGACCTCCTGCACCTCATTGACGAGATAATCGGCAAGGTGCTCGACCCCTTTAATGGCGAGGATGTCGTGGGGGGCCGGGTTGCCATCGAGCAGGTATTCGCCCTTCTCGATGAAATCGCCCTCCTGCACAGCAATATGCTTGCCCTTGGGGATCAGGTACTCGACCGAATCCTCTTCTTCGTTCTCCGGCTTGATGACGATCCGGCGCTTATTTTTGTAATCGCGTCCGAATTCCACAAACCCGGAGATCTCAGCGATGATCGCATGATCCTTCGGCCGCCGGGCTTCGAAAAGCTCAGCCACCCGGGGCAAACCACCGGTGATGTCTCGGGTTTTCGCGCCCTCGGTGGAGATCCGAGCGAGCACATCGCCAACCTCCACGTCCTGCCCGTCTTCCACCCGCAGCGTCGCCCCCACCGAGAGCAGATACCGCGCATCGGCCCCAGAGCCGATCTTAAGGGGCATGCCTTCCCCATCGGCGACGCTGATCGCCGGGCGCAAATCGCTGCCGCGAATGTTTGCGCGCCAGTCGATGATGTTCCGGTCCGAGATGTTGGTGTCTTCGTTGGTGACCTCGGCAAAGGACACGCCCTCAACAACATCTTCGAACTTCACCTTCCCGGCGACCTCGGTGATGATGGGGATCGAATAGGGGTCCCATTCCGCAAGGCGGGCGCCCCGCTCAATCTCCTCGCCTTCTTTGACTAAGATCCGTGTGCCGTAAGTGAGCTTGTGCACCGCACGTTCATTGCCCTTGGCATCGAACACGCCGATTTGCATGTTCCGCCCCATGACAACGAACTTGCCCTCCCGGTCCTTCACCGTGTTGTCGTTGATGAACTTCACCAACCCATTGTGATTGGCCTCGATGAAGGAAGCATCGGCCACGGTGGCGGCGCCGCCGATATGGAAGGTGCGCATGGTGAGCTGAGTGCCCGGCTCGCCGATGGACTGGGCGGCGATCACGCCGACCGCCTCGCCGATATTCACGGGCGTGCCGCGCGCCAAGTCGCGCCCGTAACAATCGGCACAAACCCCGCCGCGGGTCTCGCAGGTCAGCACCGACCGGATGACGACCTTTTGGACATTGGCCGCATCGATGGCCTCGGCTTCTTTCTCGGTGACCATCCCGCCCTTAGCGAGCAACACCTCGCCGGTACCGGGATCGATCACATCTTCACCCACGACGCGCCCAAGGGCCCGTTCGCCGAGCGAGACCACCACTTCACCGCCGTCGATCACCGCAGAGACCGTCAGACCCCGTTCAATGCCGCAATCTTCCTCGACGATGATGCAATCCTGCGCGACATCCACGAGACGGCGCGTCAGATAGCCCGAATTGGCGGTTTTAAGAGCGGTGTCTGCGAGACCTTTCCGAGCCCCGTGGGTGGAGTTGAAATACTCCAACACCGTCAGACCCTCTTTAAAGTTCGAGATGATCGGCGTCTCGATGATCTCGCCGGAGGGCTTGGCCATCAGGCCGCGCATCCCCGCAAGCTGTTTCATCTGTGCGGGCGATCCACGGGCCCCGGAATGGGACATCATGTAGATCGAGTTCACCTCAAGGTCGCGGCCGCTGTCCTCGTCCTTTTTGACCGAGGAGATTTGTTTCATCATCTCATCGGCGACCCGCTCGGTGCAGCGCGCCCAGGCATCCACGACCTTATTGTATTTTTCGCGCTGGGTGATGAACCCGTCTTGGTACTGATCTTCATACTCCTTCACCAAGACTTGGGTTTCCTCCACCAGCTTTCGCTTGGTGTTCGGGATCACCATATCGTCCTTACCAAAGGAGATGCCGGCTTTACACGCTTCACGGAACCCGAGAGACATAATCCGATCACAGAAGATCACCGTCTCTTTTTGCCCGCAATGGCGATAGACCTCATCGATCACACGCGAGATCTCTTTTTTCGTCATCAGCCGGTCGATGAGTGAGAAATCGATGTTTTTGTTTTTCGGCAACGCATTGGCGAGCATCAATCGGCCGGGCGTTGTCTCAACCCGCCGCACTTCCGGCGTGCCTTCTTTGTCGACCGTGTCAAAGCGCGCCACAATTTTAGTGTGAAGGGAGATGATCCCGTTAAACAGCGCGTGGTCCACCTCATGGGCGCTGCCAAAGACCATGCCCTCGTTGGGCTCACCCTCCTTGATGATCGACAGATAATAGAGCCCCAACACGATGTCCTGGCTGGGCACGATGATCGGCTTGCCGTTAGCCGGGCTAAGAATGTTGTTGGTGGACATCATCAGCACACGGGCCTCGAGCTGAGCTTCAAGGCTCAGTGGCACGTGAACGGCCATCTGGTCGCCGTCAAAATCGGCATTAAAGGCAGCGCAAACGAGGGGGTGCAACTGGATGGCCTTGCCTTCGATCAGCTTGGGCTCGAAGGCTTGAATCCCAAGCCGGTGCAGCGTGGGCGCCCGGTTGAGCATAACCGGGTGCTCACGGATGACCTCTTCCAGGATATCCCACACCTCGGGGCGCTCTTTCTCGACGAGCTTTTTCGCCTGCTTCACGGTGCTCGATAGGCCCTTGGCATCGAGCCGGGAATAGATGAACGGCTTGAAGAGCTCGAGCGCCATTTTCTTTGGCAGGCCGCATTGATGCAGCATCAGCTCCGGGCCCACCACAATGACCGACCGGCCGGAATAGTCGACCCGCTTGCCGAGGAGGTTTTGCCGGAACCGGCCCTGCTTGCCCTTGAGCATGTCGGACAGGGATTTAAGGGGACGCTTATTGGCCCCCGTAATCACGCGTCCGCGCCGACCGTTATCAAAGAGCGCGTCTACCGCCTCTTGCAGCATCCGCTTTTCGTTACGGATGATGATATCCGGCGCGCGCAGCTCCATGAGGCGTTTGAGGAGGTTGTTCCGGTTGATCACCCGCCTGTAAAGATCGTTGAGATCGGAGGTGGCGAACCGTCCCCCGTCG
>JBCDJA010000020.1:0-13826 GCA_038748465.1 Pseudomonadota bacterium | reverse complement strand
CTATGGGGCGAGCCTATCGCTGGGCGACGCCTGTTGGCACAGCGATCCTGGGCATAAGAATCAAGGGCACAGGAATCCAGAACAAACAGGCTGCCTCGCCCGCGTCGCCTTCCCTGCGCCCGCCACGCCGAAATGATCAACCGTCCACCCCCAAGGCCCCTCAAAGTGGCAGGCTTTCTGTAGACTAAGCCGCATCGCATAAGTGAGTCGCCCCAGGGCGGCACACCCGCACTTCCCCCTCTCATCCGGCGGCTCAATAACGCGTCGACCCATGAGCGAGCATGTCTAAGAACGCAACGCCCTCAGACGCTGCGCCGCCGATAAAGGCGCCTGGCAAGCCGGCCGGTAAACCCTTTAAGGCCCGGCAAATCGCGAGCGGAACCTTTTGGGCCGCCCTTGATAATTGGAGCCAGCAGATCGTTCAGCTGGTGGCGTTCCTCTACATCGGCAACGTGATCGGCCCGGCGGCCATGGGCGTTTGGGGCGTCGCGTTTCTTTTTGCAAATCTTATGTATGCGCTTCTCGTCAATTCCTTCACGGAGGTGGTGGTTCAGCGCCGCGACCTCGATGAGGAGCATAAAGAAGCCGCGTTTTGGACCGTCGCCCTCCTCGGCTTTGTGGCGATGCTGGTCGGCATCGCCATCGCGCCCCTTTGGGGGCTTGCCTTTGGATTGCCTGAAGTCACGCTGGTTCTGCAGCTCCTCAGCCCGATTTTTGTGGCCTATGGGGTCTCGTCCTACTACCAGGCGATCGTCCGGCGGGAGATGCAGTTCCAAATCCTTGCCTTTCGGTCCGTCGTCTCGGTCGGCCTCGGGGCAGGCGTTGCGATTTACTTTGCGCGCCAGGGATTTGGCGTGTGGAGCCTGGTGCTGTTCCAACTGATTTGGCGGTTTCTGGATTTCTTTATCCTCGCCGTGGCGAGCCGTTGGGCCCCGCGCCTGCGGTTCTCGCGCCGGCATTTCAGCGAGCTGCTGAACTTTGGCGGATACAGCTTGGGCGCGAGCGTGATCTCCTATTTCAACGCAAACATCGACCGATACATTGTTGGATTCTTTCTCCCGAAAGAACTCATTGGCCTTTACATTATGGCGCGGCGGCTCGTCGACAGTCTGATTTTTGCCCTGACGGGTGTCTTCGTGAATGTCTCGCTGTCGGTGTTCTCTCGCCTCCAAGACCAACCGAAAAAGTTCCGTGAGAGCGTCGTGACCAGCACCCGTCTTTCCGCTTTGGTGGGTTTTCCGACCTTTGCGGGACTTGCCGTCGTCGCAGACCCGCTCGTTCGATCCTTCTTGAGCGATCAATGGCTTGGCATGATCCCGCTGGTCCAATTGCTGGCCATTGGCGGGGCGTTGACCTCGGTCACCTACATACTCGGCACCGCGATCAGGGGAGCAGGCCGGGCCGATCTCACGTTTAAAATCAACTTCGCGATGACGATTTTCAGGGGCCTAATATTCCTCGCAGCCATCGGCGCCGGCATCGCTGCGGTTGCGTTCATGAACGCCTTCGCCTTCCTTGTTATGGTTCCTGTGACGCTGTTTTTCTTGGCCCGGGTTGTCGGCGTTAAGCGAGGAGCGGTCTTGAGCGCATTGCTGCCAAGCCTTTGGTCTACTGCGGCAATGGTCGGCGTCGCACTTTGGGCCGGACACGCTGCGGCAGCGCACCTACCCCCGATCTGGCAGCTTCTTATTATCGTTTGTTCTGGTGTGGTGACGTATTCGTCAGTATTGGCGATAACAAATCGATCATCGATAGCCTTATTATTTGGCTTCCTGCGCGAAAAATGATCAGGGGAGCGTTGAGTTTCTGCAACATCATGCTGCGTTTGCGAAAAAATTTGCCAAAATCACGACAGGAGCGTGGTTATTTTCCATAAAAGTCGGTAATGATCGAGTGGGCTGGATCACCGGAACTTGTCTGTCAGAGGGCTTAGGATTTCTGTTTTGAGTTGAGTTTGTGCCGCCTAGGCGCCTTTGCAGACGCTGCGTCATCTGTTTGTTCGTCGCGTATCCGATCCGGTCTGGAGGTGGAAGCTAGCCAGCCTTCCACCCTCCATTGTGTATGACCGGGGGCTGGTGTGCTTTTTAATTCGTACATTTTTATTTTCGTTTTTCTTCCCGTCACATGGCTTGTCTTTGCCGTGTTGACACGGCGTGCCCCCTATACAATCGCGCTGGGATGGCTCGTTGCAGCCTCGCTTTTCTTTTACGCCTATTGGAACCCCCCCTTCGTTCTTCTCCTGATTTTGTCCGTGGTCTGCAATTATGGCCTTGGGCGCCTGCTCCACAGCATGCACCGTCCAACGGTCCAGGGCGGTGCCGCGCTAAGCGGGGCTGGGCTGGTCCAACCGGCAGGCGTGCCACAAACAAGCGACCCGGCGTCAAAGTGGCCCCGCCGCGCGGTGCTGGCTGCCGGTATCCTCTTCAATCTGGGACTGATTGCCTATTTTAAATATGCAGGCCTGCTGATCGATACGATCAACGCAGCCGCCGCACTCGGCATCCCCGCCCCGAGCATCTTCCTGCCGCTGGGGATTTCCTTTTTTACGTTCCAGCAGATTGCCTATCTCGTCGACCATTACACGGGCGACACAAAGGAAACGCGCTTTGTGTCCTATGCCCTCTTCGTTACGTTTTTTCCGCAGCTGATCGCAGGGCCAATTGTCCATCACAAAGAGATGATGCCCCAGTTCGACCGGGGCGCGGACCGGCGGATCCGGTTCGATAATGTCGTTATTGGCCTGACGATTTTTGCGATCGGCCTCTTTAAAAAAGTCGTCCTCGCCGACCAGATTGCCCTTTACTCCAGTCCTGTCTTCGAGGCCGCGGCGGCCGGCCAGGCGGTGACGCTTGTGGATGCTTGGATTGGGGCCCTTGGCTTCACGCTGCAACTCTATTTCGATTTTTCGGCCTATTCGGATATGGCGATCGGGCTGGCGAGATTGTTCGGCATTCGCCTGCCGCTGAATTTCAATTCCCCCTACAAAGCAACAAGCATCAGTGATTTTTGGCGCCGTTGGCACATGACCCTGTCGCGCTTTCTGCGCGATTATCTCTACATCGCCCTTGGCGGGAACCGGCATGGTCAAGCCAGGCGGTATACAAACCTTTTCATCACGATGCTGCTTGGGGGCCTGTGGCACGGAGCCGGCTTGGCCTTCTTGTTCTGGGGTGCCCTGCATGGGGTCTACCTGGCGATCAATCACGCCTTTAACAGCGCCCGAGCCGCCCTTTTTGGGTGGACGCCGGATCAAACAACAGTCGTATCGCGGAACCTATCGCGGGCTGTGACGTTCCTCGCCGTTGTTGTTGGATGGGTCTTCTTCAAAGCCGGTAGCCTTGCCCTCGAGCAAGGCGGCAATGCTCTTGGCGGGTTCGATACCGCCATCGTGGTGCTTGCTGGCATGGCCGGACTGAACGGAGTGGTGCTTCCCCATGTGTTTGCGCCGGTAGCCGGTGTGCTGCCCGTGACGATTGGCGATGTGGCTTTTTACGGCGGCATCCCGATGGTTGCGCTCTTTGCGTTGTTGTTCGCCATCATTTGGTTCTCGCCGAACGTCGCGCAAATCATGCGGACCTATCGGCCAGTCATCGAAACTTATCCTGGAGAGGTCGAGCCCGTGGCCCTTGGGTTCTTACGTTGGAAACCGAGCATGGGCTGGAGCGTTGCAGTGGGCGCCATGGCGGCGCTGGCTGTTGGTAACCTGACGCAAGTGTCGGAGTTCTTGTATTTCCAATTCTGAGAGGTGAGGCGCATGCGCACCGGACCCGCACAGAAATACATGACTGGCTTTGTACTGACTATCGCTTTGGTGATGGGAAGCTTATGGAGTCTGAACGCAGTTGTAGACCCCTTGTGGTACTTCAAAGGCAATCAGGTGACGGGCGAAAATATCGTCCTCAACGAGCGCTACGCCAAGGTGAACCGCTTTGTGCGCGATGACACTGATTACGATTGTTTGATCTTCGGCAGCTCACGGATGACCCTGTTTGACCCCACGGCGGTAAAGGGACACACCTGCTTTAATCTTGCGGTCAGCGCTGGCACGATCGACGATCATCTGGCCATTGCGCGTTATGTCAAAGATCGGGGGGCGGACCCCGATCTCTTGATCGTCGCAGCCGAAGAGTTCAATTTTTTGACGCCAATCGATCAGTCGGCGCCCATGCCACGCTTTATCGAGGCAGGCTCCCTGCCGCCGGCGCATTACCTCACCTATACCAGCTTCTCGTCGCTCTCCATGTCGATCAAGACCCTCCGGGGACAGCACCCGGTGCCGCGCTATTATGACGACCATTTGATGCCGCGCGTCATCGACGGGACGCCCCATTACAACCCGTCAAAAGTTGCTGATCGCGCCATCAAGGCCTCAACGGGCTGGACCATGACGCCCGAGCGGGCCGACCGTTATGCCGAGATGAAGACCCTCTTTCCCGATGCGGATTATGTGGTGATTGTGCCGCCGCTGTCGCCCTGGCTGTTTAAAACGCGGGTCATCGACGCTCCAGGGGGGCTCGACCTCTACCTCGAGGCGATGGCCACAGTGCGCGCAAGCGCAGACCGGTTCTTCGATTTCGCGACCGAAAACGACCTGACCATCGATCCGCGGAACACCTATGACGGGTCACACTTCTTCCCGCCGGTTCTCGACGCCGTGGCCTATACCATTGCGAACGACCGGATCAGCAATGGGTTTGGGGCGCGCATGACGGCCCAGATGTCAACCGACGAGCACAAAGCGCACTATCCGCTTGACCTTGCTGCCATCGAGAGCGAGTGGGACTATGCAATCGCTGTGGACGATGATCCGGAGAAAGACGAGTTATTGGCAGGCGACGGGCCATCCGATCCGAGCCTTACAGCGGCGACGAACCGGGTGCCGGAGCCGGGCGATCTGCTGCCCCCAACAGGCAACGCCTTTCGTTAGGACGGTCTGGGTTTAAACCACCATTGACGGATTAGTGCAGGACGCAGAGAGCGCCCGAAACGGGCCGATCACCCGAAACCCGTCGATCACCCGAAGCGGGTGCCGATGGCCCGGCGAAAGCGCTCCATGGTGGTGTACTCGCCCCGGCGATAAAAATCGTCGAGAAACGCCCTCACATCGGGCTTGAGCCGCTCAACGGCCCGACGCTCTTTATCGGGACGATGCCCGATGGCCATTTTGCCAGCGTCAAAAATGCCCCTGAGCGTATCCCACACCAGGCCATTGCGCAGGGCGCGCAGCCCCATACCGCCGACCATTTGAACCATTTGCCCGGCCGGCATGCCCGCCTTATGTTCAATGAAGATCCGATTGCGGACTGTATAATAATACCGGCCGCCGTCCCAACGGACCCGAGCTTCTGGCGATACTTTGTGGCGAATGACGACCTGCGGTTCGTACCGGATCGTATAGCCCGTATTGATGATCCGATGGCCAAAGTCGAGCTCCTCCCAACAGAAGAACAAGCTTTCATCATAGCCTTGGGCCGCCTCGAAGGTGTCTCGCCGATAGGCGTGACCGGCCCCGATAAAATTAGCGGACCGGAACGGCCGGTCGCGCCCCTCCCACAAATGGGACGGGTAGCCGAAGGACGAGAAATCGTCCTCCCCGGTTGAATGAACGAGAATCCGAAAGCCGATGGCGCCAAGGTTCGGGTCGCCGGCGAACAACCGCACGACCTCAGCAAGCATTCCGGGCCCATCGAACTCGGCATCGTTGTCGAGACCCACGACAAGGGGGGCCGTGCCGAGGCGCGTGGCGATGTTCCGGCCAGCCGGCACGCCGACATTGCGGCCGAGTTCTTCCAGGTGGACCGTCGGGTGCCGCTCGCAATAGGCGCGGAGCACATCAAGCTTCTCCGCATCGCTGCCTTGGTCGACCACATGACACTGCGCCGCCACGCCTTCCTGGGCGAGCACGCTGTCAATGGCCTCGATCGTCTCCTCGATCCGGTTCCAGGAGAGAATGACGACGTCGATTTCGGTCTCAGGGGTCATGCTGCCTCCTTGCCGCGGCACACCTTAAAACAGACAGCCCGAGTGTGCGCCGACAGGGTTACCATCGTGGTAAAGCGCCGGACCTTGGCCAAAAAATCGAAAGACAGGAGGGCCGCCCAAGTGAGACCAATTTAGGCGGCCCGGAACGGCCTTCGTTAGGCCGCGTCCTCTAGGATTTCGGAAAGCCGGGACCTGCCGTCGAAATGATTTGGCATGGGCACGCCCAGAAGGTCGAGCACGGTGGGCCCGACATCCACCAGGTACCCGTCGTCGATCACCTGGGGCACGATGCCGGGGCCTGCGAGGGCGAAAAAGCCAAGGTCGTGGTGGTCGCCCGTCCGCCGATAGGGACCCGGGCCAATGCGGCCGTAAACCGGATTGTCCGCCGTGTCCATTGGCTTCAAATTCCACAGGAAAATCAGGTCTGCATCGGGCCCGTCTTCCATGCGGTCAAAGGCCTCTGCCCGCGGGATGATCACATCGCGCACAATGGGATCGCCCGTGCGGGCATTGCGCGTTTCAGAGACCATCTGGATGATTTCGTCACGGACCTTATTGAAGTCTTCCGGCTCGACAATGCCGGCGTCCTCCCGGCCCTTCACATTGATCCGCGCATAGCCCTCCGAGAAACTTGGGAGCGCAAACGCCTTCATGTCAGACCAAAGGGACGAGTACCACATTTGCGGCATATACATAAAATTCTCGACCGACAACGGATGGGTCATGCGTTTGCCGCGCGCCACATGCTTGTCATAGAGGTATGAAAACCGCATGCGGAATTTCTTTTGCAGGGCTTTGGCAAGCGGGTCTTTCGTTTCCCGCAGCTCCCACAAGGTCCGCATCCATTCTTTGTCTTGATATTTCTGCAAGGGGGGAACAGGCGTGCCCGGCGTGCCCTTTGCCATGGCTGCCTGACCATCGAAGGAATACCGGTACAACAGCTCCGGAAGGAAGAGCCAGCTTGGCAAATCGGCCGAATTGGCCTTCATGCCCTCATTGGAATAGAGCATAACATAGGCGTCTTCAGGGGCCGCAGCCATGATCTCGGCCACGGCTTTGTCCATGGCCTGATAGACGTTAAGCAGCGGATCGTAATTTTTATCCGCATACACCTCATAGAGCGGATGGTTCGACTGGCTCAAATGCCAGAAGCCATGACCGGCAGAATGGGTTTCTCCGAAGACGGTTAAAAAGAGGTCCCACTCCCGCTCACGTAACATATCGATCACGATCTTGGTGCGTCGCTCCAAGCCGGTGATGAGGCGCTGCTCTAGCTCGCGCGCCTTGCGCTCGGTTTCGAAGACCAACAGGTCATCGTCGTGAAGGGTTGGATGGGGGCCGTAGCGGGCCGTGATCTCATCGAGGAGCGGCGCCGGTTTGGATTCGCTTGGGCCCTGGGGCGAGTGGGCGCCCCAGGCCATGACCTGCAGCCCGTCAACCCGATCGGAGACGCGCACATGCGGTACGTCAAAGGCGACGATTTTTTTGCCGCGGCAATAATCGTAGTAGCTGTGGAACTCGTCGTAATTGTAGGCCTGCACCTCATCGACCGTGTAATCGGGATTGAGCTTGGCCGGAGACCAATAGCCGGTCGTGCGGGGCCAACAGGAGGTGAAGAAGATGGTCCAAGGCGCTTCAGCGGTATAACCGCGATGGCCCTTGTCGAGCGAGGGATCGGGCGTCCCATGGGCTTTGGAAAACACGCTTTGCTTAAAGAATCGCTCGAGGGTGGGCAACTTGCCTTCGCCGATCCACCGCGTCATGAGGTCGTGATCCATCGAGTCCATGCCGATCTGGATCAAGCGCTTGTTTTCAACCCGTTGTGTCATTGACGTCACCGTTTCATAGAGCCTCGGAACATACTCACCACCTGCCTTTTTATAGCGCACCCTACCCGCTCTGACTCTGCGTTTTATTCTCGCACGCGCAAAAAAGTTGGTGCCTCTCATCCAGCAAACCGGGTGCCACCGATTTGGGACAGAATGACGTAGCGGCAGCCATGCTATCCGTCGACATATGAAGGAAAAATAAGGCTTTAGGCGTGGGCCAACGCAGCGTTTGGACCTGTTTCATTTTTGCACTGCCGCACAATAAACCGAGCAGAACGCGATATCTTGAGTGGGTTTGTGTTTGTGTTTGTTACCTGCCTATTGCAAACGCGAAAAGATTGCTGGAATTTATAGTTGCGCCGGCGAGTAAACCCGATAGCGTCCTGCTTCCTGACCATGCGACCGTCACTTTTCGAGATTAAATAAGCAAAAAACGGCGGTTTTTGGTGGCCTCTCGCGCCCCAGCTTGGGAATCGGTGGAATGGGTATGGGACTTGCAAACCTCTGGCGCTACGGGCGGATTAACGGTCCGTCAACACAAGTTAACGCGTTCGGTAAAGTCTTGTGTGTAGGGAGTTGTGTAAGGTGACAGTCGAGAATGTGCCCCCCGGCGCGCCCCACAAGGCTGACAGTCCAAGCGAGAGCCCAAGCGACGCTCTGGGTTCCATGGACGCGGCGCCCGAAACGCGCGATGGATCGCCCCTCGGTCTGCCCCGCAAAAAGCAGATGAATGTCCAATTGATGGGCGGCCTGCTTCGGTTTGCCGACATTTTGACCATTTTGCTGGTCGGCCTTGCCATTTATTGGTTCTACCCCCGCATGCCCCACGGGCTGGTGCCTGAGCGCCATTACCAAATCGCCTTGTTGGCCGGCTCGGTTCTCACCCTCTTAGCGTTTTCGCGGCTTGGGCTTTACACGGCGGGCTCGATCCTCGGCCGGTTTAGCATTGGACGGGCGGTGGCCGGCTGGTTTGCCACTGTGTTTGTGCTTCTTGTAGTCGCCTTCGCCCTGCAGATCTCCGACTCCTTTTCCCGGGTTTGGGTCGTCTCCTGGATGATCATTACCCCCCTCGCCCTCTCCACCGTTCGCAACATCGTTAGCTTCCAAGTGAAGTCGATGGCGAAGGATCGCCAATTCGCGCTCCGCACCGTGATTTTCGGGGCCGGCGATTACGGCCGTCGCCTCGCTCGACACTTGAAAGAGCAAAACGACCCGATGACCGAGATTGTCGGGTTCGTCGATGATCGGACGAACCGGGTGCCGCATACCTGCGAGGGATATGAGGTGCTCGGCAATACGGACCGGCTGATCGAAATGGTGCGCAACCAGGAAATCGATCAGGTGCTCGTTGCGCTTCCCTGGGGCGCGAAGTCCCGTCTCGATACGCTGATCGCCGATATCGGGGTGACGCCGGTGAGCATCTTGCTGGCGCCGGATGTGGGCGGGTTCCTGCCCAAAGGACGCTCGATCACAACTGTTGCCGACGTGCCGATGCTGCACATCCTCGACCGGCCGTTTTCCGGTTGGGCAGCGTTGATCAAGGACATTGAAGACCGGGTGCTGGCGAGCCTCTTCATTTTGGCCGCCCTGCCCGTGCTTGCCGCGGTGGCCCTGGCAATCAAGCTCGACTCGAAGGGGCCGATCATCTTCAAACAGCGCCGCTTCGGCTTCAACAATCAGGAAATCCTGATCTGGAAGTTTCGCAGCATGTATGTGGATGACTGCGATACGACGGGCACGAAGCAAGCGACGAAAGACGATCCGCGCATCACCCGGGTTGGCAAGCTTCTGCGAAAGACAAGCCTTGATGAGCTGCCCCAGCTCTTCAACGTGCTGCGCGGGGAGATGTCGATCGTTGGTCCTCGCCCCCATGCGGTGTCCACAAAAATCGGCGATCGGCTGTTCAGCGAATTGGTCGAGCGCTATGACGCCCGCCACAAGGTCAAGCCGGGCATCACCGGTTGGGCTCAAGTGAACGGCTGGCGCGGGGAAACCGACACCGTCGAGAAGATCCAAAAGCGGGTGGAGTACGATCTCCACTACATCGAGAACTGGTCGGTCTGGCTCGACGTGTACATCATTTTCAAAACGGTTTGGCTTGTCTTTAAGGACGAGCAGGCCTACTGACCTGACCGGCGCCCAGGGATCTCCCGGTCGGGCCCGCCAGGGGCCCAACGCAGCCCCGGCATGTGACGGACTTTGCCGCGAGGCCTCGGTCCTGAGCCTCTCGCCGCAAACCGCGGCCGGGCAGACCGCGTATTACCCCCATGACCAACACACCCTCCCCGGGCGGCGAGCTTACCTCGTTCCCAGCACCGATCCATGCGGTCTTAATCGGCGCCACAGGCGGCCTTGGGGCCGCGTTCCACCGCCACCTCGTCGCCGCGCCCCATGTGGCGCTCGTCTCGGCCTTCGCTCGCGCGCCTGAGGCTGTTGCCCGCCTGCCCAAAACAAACGCCTATCCCATCGATCTCCTTAAGGAGGAGACAATCGCCGCGGCCGCACACGCCCTCAAAGATGAGGCCCCGCCCCGCCTTGTGTTGGTCGCGACAGGCATCTTGCATCAAGGCGAAGCGGTGCAACCTGAAAAGACCTGGCGCCGGCTTGCCCCTGAGGCCCTTTCCTCCGTCTACGCCATTAACACCATCGGTCCATCGCTCCTTGCCAAGCATTTTCTGGGGCTGATGCCCAATGAGGGCAAGACCGTCTTTGCTGCGCTATCGGCCCGGGTCGGCTCCATCTCCGACAATCGGATCGGCGGGTGGCACGCCTACCGCGCCTCGAAGGCCGCCCTGAACATGATGTTGCGATGCCTGGCGATTGAGCGCGCTCGAAAGTCCGGCCAGGCTCTGGTGATTGGCCTTCATCCGGGGACGGTCGATACCGGCCTGTCGCAGCCGTTTCAACGCGCTGTTCCCGATGGCAAGCTTTTCACCGCCGACAGGTCAGCGGGGGATATGTTGCGCGTGATCGATGGGTTGGGCCCTGACGCAACGGGCCGGGTGTTCGCCTATGACGGGTCCGAAATCCCGGCCTAGGCCAGGCACTTCAGGGCGCCAACGCCCCGTCTAGCCATCGCATCAAGCAAGTCCGGCCATAGCCAATCCCCGAACCAAAGGGGGCCGAGGCTAGATCGCGTCCTCGTAGGTGTATTCGTACGGATCGTCGTAATAGCCTTCTTTCTCATATCGCGCTTTTTGCACGAAGAGTGAGATGGCAAAGAAAAGCACCAGCGTCGGAGGCGATGTGAGTGTGTTGTCCGTATAGGAATAAGCGGCAAGCGCCAGGAGGACGGCGATAAACATGGTCCACTGGCTGCGATCGTAATATTTGCGCTCGCGCAAGGTGCAGGCCACAAGCCCCACGACATAAACGATCAGCCCCACAACGCCGACATCGACTAGAAGCCGCAGATATTCGTTGTGGGCCGAGGCAACCTCCGTTCTCTGATCGAGCAGCAATATAATCGCGCCGGTGCCAAGCCCACGTCCAAACAGCGGGTTGACCGCAATCGCCTCTTGGAAGATCGGCCAAATCGCCTGGCGGCCCGACGTGTTAAAGATGCCGCCCTCAAACTCGTTGTTGAACATCCGAGCTTCCAAATTCGGCCAATAGAGCGCCAGCAGGATAGAAACGAACATAATCCCAATGACACTGAGGCCGAACTTGGAGCGCACATTCAAATCACCGCTCCCGGTAAAGAGGATCGCCATGCCCGACATCAAAACCACGAGCGCCGTCGGTGTGCGGGTGCCGGTGAAGAACAGAATGATCAGCACAAGGGCGCCGATCACATAATAGAGACGGCGGTTGTAAACGAGCGCTTGGTACAAGCACACGAAGTAGGAAATGAAGCAGAAATAGGCGAGGTAGGCGGCGATGTTGACGCCGCGCAGGCGCGTGGCGCCCGTAAATTCCAGCGACAGGACATGCCAGGTCCGGCGGAACACATCTTCCACCGCGAGCAGCTGGAAGATAAAGCCGATCACCAGGCTTGCGATGGGCAGCAGCGCGATCAACAACAAAAAGCGATCGATCTCATAAGGCCGAACCACCAGTGAGAAAAACAAGAAGGGCAAGGCCAGAGCGATGATGGAACGGATCGTTTGGGAGTTCGTAAGTTCGGGGAAGGTCGTTGAAAATACGAAGGAGATAACGACCAAAAGGCCCATCGCTACCGCACCCGGGTTGAGGTCGAATTTGAACCGTAACCGGAGGACCGACGGAATGACCGCAACAAGGAACAACAACTTGTGCACCGAATGCACCGTCAGGCCGCCAAAGTGCTGCGCGACGAAGTTGGTGGGCAGGTAGAAATTTTCAGGCGAGAGAACAAGCGAGAAGACGGCCGCGCCGAGCACGATCTCCGGGAACAACACGGCAAACAGCACAACAAAGAGCAGCGTTGTGAGCAGCCCCGCCTGAACGAAATAACCAGGCGTGGCGACGACGAGAAGCGTCAGCGCCATAAGCCCGAAAAGCCCAACCGATCGCAATGTCCAAACGTGGGTCATCCGTCTCCCATTCGGCCGCTTTTGTTGCCGATCTGACCTGTTTGCCTCAGTTCCGGGCCTACTAAGCAACGGAAATGCCAGAGTGCGCAAGCCGCCTAAGCTGCGTCTTCGGCGGCCAAGTCCGCTGTCTCGCCCAAGGGACTTAACGGCCCGCTAGACACGCGTTCTTCGCCCGTCGCTCTAGCGCGGCGTGCCCACAAAAACGCCGCGTCCATTGGTTCCCACAAAGACGCGGCCGAACACCTGACGGTCCCCGCGCATAACGGTGGGCTCGTTGCCCACGGGCTGGGCTGGATCGCCGATATCGATCCAGTTGCGCCCGCCATCTGTGCTTCGATAAAGCCCAAGGCGCGATTGACCTTGTAGTTGGCCATACACAAAGAGGGTCGGCTCTGCAGAACCGGGCTCGGGAACCCCGAGGGAAAACAAAAGCGAGCGGTCGATCTGCCGGACCGTCGCAAAGGTCTCTCCATAATCGCGCGTCACATGCAGGCCCCGGTGATCGAGACTTACCCAAGCCGTGCCCGGCGCGCCGGGCTCAGCCTCAACAAACACCCGCCCCCCCGATTGCATAAAGCCTTTGGGATCGAAGCTTTTGCCGCCATTGCGCGACACCCAAAATTGATCGGCCGCGTGGAGGTAAAACGCCTCCCCATCCACCCGGTCAGCCGCCAGCGGGTGGTCCCAATGCCAATAGGTTTCGATGGGGGTTGCCTCCACCCCTTCGGCCTTCCGCCAGGTCTGGCCCAAATCGGCACTCCACTGGGGCGTGCCACCGAGCCCCAAAGCCACAAGGCGTTTTGGGTCCTCCGCCGAATAGGCGATTTTCATCGGCGGTGGGCCTTCCCAAGAAAACGCCTTCCACGTGCGCCCATTGTCCGTCGAGAAACCACCCGTCCCGCCGGCGGTCTCATCGTGCGGACCGCGGGTGCCCACGCGCACCATGAGGGCCGGATTGCGCTCATGAAAATCGAACCCGAAGCTGTTCCAAATTCCCACATCGCTTAGCTGGCGAAGGGGATATTGATCGACCCGGCTGTGCCGAAACCCGTTTGTATCGACGGTGCCGGTAAACAAGGGCGCGCCAATCGGCGGCGTCATGAGCGACATCGCCACCATCTCCTCGCGCCCGGTTTCGAAACTGCGCCAAGTCATGCGTTTGGCCGCATAATTATTGGCGATCCAAACGCCCATCCAATCGGCGAGCCACAGTCGTCCGGGCCGGTGCGGATCGACCGCAAGGTCGGCGATCGCACCCCCGAAATGCCGGCTATTGAGCCATGGAACAAGCGAGCGAAGTGAGATGCGCCCATTTTTGGTGGTGTATTCGCGCCAGGTTTCACCCCAATCGCGCGAAAGGAAAATCGGCTGATTGAAGGCCGAACCGCCCAATGCGGCAATCACCGTTCCGGGCTCTGACGGATCGAGTGTGACCGCTATGATCTGGGAAGCCTCTTGCGGTGAGGCGTTGTCCCACACACCGTTTTGATAGCGAAAGAGG
>JBCDJA010000019.1:0-13830 GCA_038748465.1 Pseudomonadota bacterium | reverse complement strand
GCTGGGTGACGGGGTGGAAGAGGCGGCCCTCATAAAACCCTCGGAGTTTTCCGAAACCATGCAGGCTCAAGCGGCCGATGGGGCGCTGCGCACCAAGCAGCTCCTCGATGATATCGGCGGTTGGCAAGCCTTCTGTGCCGGTAAGGTCGGGTATGAGGAGGACGTGGCGGCGCAAAAGCTCAATGTGGAAGCGGCCGCTGAGTTGATGGCCACTTTGAAATAGCGAGCAAAACCCGGTCCTTACGCGGCGGAGAGGCGTGCAAACCATCCCCACGATCGGTCAAATTTTAGGGGGTTTTTTACGAAACTAAACGATCCTTGAGCGGCCCTGACTGTTTGAGGATCCCATGTTGCACCGGTTTTTGCGCGATGAGAGCGGCTCTTACGTCGTAATCTTTTCCCTCATCATGGTCCCGCTGATCGGCATTGCCGCCTTGGCCTTCGATTTTGATCGGGGCGTGCGTGAACGCACCTATCTGCAAAAAATCACCGACGCGGCGGCCATCGCCACGGCTGATCACTTCATCCGTTCCGGAATTACGCTTCCCACAATCGCAGAGCGAAAAGCGGCGGCGATCCAAATTGGCGAGAGTTTTGTCGAGGCCAATTTCGCCGATGCGCCGCTCGGGATGAGCGCCCCCCAATTGGAGTTTAAAATCTCCGATAAGGGCAAGGTCGAGATCGATGCACGGGCCCGTGTCGAGGTCGCCTTTAAGAATTTTCTTGGCTCGTCGAACTTTGATGTTGCAGTGACATCCCATGCGGTCCCTGGGGGCGGGCGTCAATTTGAGATCGCGCTCGTTCTCGACAACACAAGCTCAATGTTTACAAATGATCGGTTTACGGAGATGCGGGAGGCCGCAAAGGACTTCGTCGATCAGTTCTTTAATCTGTATCCGGAGCCTGGCGCCGTTCGCGTGGCGGTCATTCCTTGGTCGGCCCTCGTGAACATCAAATCCGAGGCGATCCGTCCAGACAATCCAGCCCCCGTTGCGCGCAATACGGTTCCGGTCTGGGGTTCGGGCGATGCGCCGCCGGCGTCGTTCGACAGCCGCATTAGTTATCTCTTGGATCCGCGCGATGGTTTTGACGGTCGCAAGGTCCGTCAACATGATCGCACATCGTCCATGCGCTCGTTTGGCAGCGTCAACGAGCTCAACAGCGCATTTGCGCCGGTTGGCTGGCGTGGCTGCATCCGAGCGGCTGACGGCGAAGCACGCGGCTCGGTAACCGATGGGGCCGTCTCGGGCATGCGGTGGCCGGCTGCCATCGTGCCGCCGGAACTCAGAACCCGCGAGGCGCGCAGCTATTGTCCGCCGCCGCCGCCAAGTCCTCCTTCGCCGCCAACCACTCCCTCGCCGCCGACGACGCCCCCTACGACGCCGCCGAGCCCCCCATCGCCGCCGCCGGGCCCTCCGCCTCCGCCGCCGCCGCCCCCGCCGCCGGTGCAAGGATTTCTCCTTCCCCTGACGAAAGACTATGCAAAGGCGCCGAGCCTACAGGACCGGCTCTTCACCCCCTGGGCAGGGCAGGGGACGAGCCGGGCCGCTTATGACACCCGCAACTTCATGAACGAGCACCGCTCTGCCTTCGATGCGAACGACACGACGGCGAACCAGTGCAAAAATTACGATTCCTGGATCCTTGAAAAGGGTTGGGGCGATTGGGACGGACGGCGCAACATTTATGTGGATGCGGACCGGCCGGCTGCGGACACCCAGGCCGAAGCCAGCACCCGCAATGGCCCCTTCGAAACCCGCCGGGCCTGCGTTAACGACCCCAACGAGCACGGCTATTTTGCAGGCGGCGGCCAGCGCTGCACCTTCCAGGCGAATGCGAGCCCCTGGTCGAGCACGCGGCCGATTTCCGGGCCCAATCTCAACTGCCCGACCCCCATGCTGGGCCTATCGGGCAACCGCGCTCAGGTGATGGACAAGCTCGATCACATGTTCCCGGTCATCGGCGGCACCCAGGCCGATGTTGGGTTGCGGTGGGCGCTTCGGGCGCTGTCGCCCAACAGCACTTGGGCGAGTTTCTTTGGCGTGTCCCGCGCGCCGGGTGCCTACAACGACAAGAAGGTCCGCAAAATCGCAATTCTGCTGACCGATGGGAAAAACCAGGCGCCCCATTACTTTGAGGGATATTACGGCTGCCGGGATACGGCCCGCGGAAATTCCCGGCAATCGAACGGGCCCTGCTGGCAAAGCAACGATGTGGGCACCCTGGACGATGCCTTTCTCGATCAGCAAATGCTGAAAGCGTGCGAGGCGCTGGTCGATGATTATGGCATCACGCTCTACACCATCGCCTTCGATCTTTATAACGCGGCGGCGACGAACCTCCTGCGCCAATGTGCCGATGTGCCTGAGCGGGCCTACAACATTCGCTCATCGGAACTGCGCCAAGCCTTCGCCGACATCATTGAGACCAACACCCGCTTGGTGAAGTGAGGCACATTCGCGCTTGACTTTTTGGCGCTCTGCAGACCGTCTGCCCGACCGATGGGGATGACGGGAGAGGGCCGATGGCCGGCGCGAAGCGTGCGTTGATTACGGGGGTTACCGGGCAAGACGGGGCCTATCTGTCTCACTGGTTGCTTGAGCAGGGCTATGAGGTGTACGGGCTGGTGCGCCGGTCCAGCACCTCCGATGTCGGCGATGTCCGCCTGCGCTGGCTTGGGATCGCGGACCGGGTCAGCCTCGTCGATGGCAATTTGCTCGACCTTTCAGGCCTTTTGCGCACCATTGAAGATCTGCAGCCGGACGAGGTGTATAATCTCGCGGCCCAATCCTCAGTCCGCTCCTCTTGGCAGCAACCGGTGTTGACCGGCCATGTGACGGGGCTTGGCAGCGTCACCTTGCTTGAGGCGATCCGCATTGCCCATCCCTCGGCCCGCTTTTATCAGGCGTCTTCCTCGGAGATGTTTGGCCAGGTGCAAGCGGCCATTCAGAATGAAACAACGCCGTTTTATCCGCGTTCCCCCTATGGCGTGGCAAAGCTCTATGGGCATTGGATCACCGTCAATTATCGCGAGAGCTTCGGCCTACACGCCTCGAGCGGCATCCTGTTCAATCACGAATCGCCCTTGCGCGGCATTGAGTTTGTGACCCGCAAGGTAACGGACGGGGTGGCCCGTCTGAAACTGGGGCTTGCTGACGATTTGCGCCTAGGCAATATCGACGCCAAACGCGATTGGGGCCATGCGCGCGATTATGTGCGCGCGATTTGGCTCATGTTGCAGCAAGACACCCCCGACGATTATGTGGTGGCGACCGGCCGAGCTGCCACAGTCCGGGAAATGTGCCAGATCGCGTTCGACTATGTGGGGCTCGATATGGATACCTATTTGCGGATCGATCCCAAGCTTTATCGGCCTGCGGAGGTGGACGCGGTCCTTGGTGATGCGAGTAAAGCCCGAGAGCGGCTTGGATGGCGACCGACCATCACCCTCGAGAGGATGATCGAGGAGATGGTCGAGGCCGATCTGAAGCGCCTTAGCGAACCGCAATCGGCCCTCAACAAAACGATTTGACGTGGCCAGCGGCCGTTTAACGATCAATTGATCTGGCGGTCGCCGGCGGTCCAGAATTGGCCGCGCAGGGCCTTCTTGTCAGGCTTGCCATAGGCGGTCAGGGGAATTTCGTCGATCAGTTCGATCCGCTTAGGGACTTTGTATTTTGCAAGGCGTTGTTTGCAATGGGCCATCAATCCGGCCTCATCAAACGGGGTCTCGTTGGGCACGATGAAAGCCGAGACCGCCTCGCCCCAATCATCGTCGGGGATCCCGATCACCATGACCTGGCGCACCTGAGGGAATTCCTGGATCACATTTTCCACCTCGGTGGAGTAAACGTTCATGCCGCCGGAAATGATCATGTCTTTGGCGCGGTCGACCAGATAGACGTGCCCCGTCTCGCTTTGGTAGGCCACATCGCCGGTGCGCATCCAATCACCGAAATAGTTCGCTTCCGTCTTTTCCGGATCCTTGTAATAGCATTCGAGGGTGTAGGGACTACGGACGGTAATCTCGCCCACTTCCCCATAGGGCAGCTCCTTGCCCTCCTCATCGCGGATCGCAACATCGCAGGTGATGACCGGTTGCCCACAGGAGGTTTGAAAGTCCTCAACCAGGTGATCTGATTTGCTGAGAGACGTAATGAAATTCGGCGCTTCCGTTTGACCATAGAGTTGGAGGAAGACCGGCCCGAAGGTCTCGATCGCTTGTTGCAGGCGGACTTTCGTGATCGGCGATGCACCGTACAGCACCGTGCGGAGGCTCGATAAATCGACATCTTTTATGAGCGGCGAATCGAGCATGCGATAGATCATGGTGGGGACCATAAAGGTCCAGGTCACTTTGTCCTCGTCAATGGCCTTTAAGATCGCCTCGGGCGCAAAGCTTTGGTGAATGGTCGAGCGTGCCCCGTTCAAAAGGCCGGCCTGGACCACAAGCTGGGCAGAGTGGGGAAGGGGGCTTGAGACCAACAAATGCTCATCGGTCATAATCTCGGCGCCGATGACTTGGGCCAGCAGATTAAGCGCGGAGGATTCTTGGGTGTGGAGAACGCCCTTTGGCCGGCCGGTCGTGCCGCCGGTGTAAATCATCAACGCCGGATGGTCCGGCTTGACCGCCGGTGCGGGAACGCTGACGCCAGAAAACGCCCCGACCGTGGTCTCGAAATCCTCAAAACCGGTAAGCTCGTGATCGCTGTTGCGCACGGCAAGTTTAATCGGCAAGCGCCCCACGGGCCCTGCAATGGTTGCCAGCTTCTCGGCAAAGGAGGTGTGGGCGATCAGGGCCTTGGCGTCGGAATGCTCGACCATATAGCCGACATCGTCGGCAGCAAGAAGTTCATTCAGCGGAACTTTCGCCGCTCCGAGCTTGATAATCGCCTGATCGGCGATCATAAATTCAAGACAGTTCCGCACATAAAGCGCCACCCGGTCGCCTGGGCCAACCCCGCGCTCGCTGAGGCAGGCCGCCAGGTCTGTGGCCTTCGTGTCAAGCTCTGCATAGGTCAGGGTTGTGCCGTCAAAATGCAGGGCCGGCCGGCGCGCGTAGCGGCGCAAGGTGCGCGCGAAAATTTGGTAAAGAGTAAGCCTGGGACCTTTCATGATTTTCCTCCAGCCCGGTTTGTTGCTAGCCTTGTGCGAGTGTAACGATCCCGACGGGCTGAAGGGTACCCAGGCTGTCGGCGCCTGATCAGCCGCGGTACCGATAAATCGTAAAGAGTACCGCCGAAGGAGACGCTGTTGTCAAGGGCAATTTCGGATGAGGCCTTTCTCGACAATTTGGAAGAGATCTTTCTGGCCGAGGGGTTTCGGAGCATCAAGATCGGGGATCTCGCATCCCGGCTGAAATGCTCTCGCCGTCGATTTTATGAATATGCGGGGGGTAAGGAAGAATTGTTCCTGCTCGTGTGCGGGCGCATCTTCAAGCGGGTGCAGGATGTGGGCTGGCAACGGGCCCATGACGAACCGGATATCATCAAAAAGATCGGCGCCTATTTGAGTGCCGGCATTGAAGGCGCCCAGCGGATGAGCGCGGTGTTTCAGGAAGACATTGGCAGTTTTGCCGGCGGGCGTGACCTTTATGACGATCACCAGCGCAAGCGGATCGATGGGCTGCGGAGCCTTGTGGAGGATGGGATTGCGCAAGGGGTGTTCCGTAATCTGAATTCCTATCTGGTTGCAGAAATTACCCTTATGACGGTCAAGCGCATCCGCCAACCTGAGTTTCACCGCAATTCCGGCATGACATTCTCTGAGGCGCTTGCAGAGCTGAGCGAGTTTATTCGGTTCGGCCTTGTAAACGACGTGCAGACAGCCGACGGGGAGCAACCCCATCGGGTCAGCCAATCCGACCCCCTCGCTCTCAAAATTTTCTGATCGATCTCAAAAGCTTGGCCCAAGGCCCACGAGGCTTGCCCCGCGACCGGAATTTGCTTGAGTCGGTACCGGAAATGTGTTTATAGTACCAACTAACGATGAGCGATGCGCCGGGTCAACGGCAAGCCAGCGGAGGAGCAAATGGCGAGAAACGTCTATGTAGCCGGGGTCGGGATGACCCGGTTTCGCCGCCCAAGCGAACGGGCCCAATACGAGCTACTGGCGGGCGAGGCGATCAAGGCAGCGCTTGGCGATGCTGGCATTAGCTATGACGCGGTTGAACAGGTTTATGCCGGCTATGTGTACGGAGATTCAACGTCCGGTCAGCGCGCGGTCTACCCCGTCGGCCTTACGGGCGTGCCGATTATCAATGTGAACAACAATTGCTCCTCCGGCTCGACGGCCCTTTATCTTGCCCGTCAAGCGGTTGCGGGCGGCGCGGTGGAGTGCGCGCTGGCGCTCGGATTTGAACAAATGCCCGCCGGCGCGCTCGATCTTTATTTCCCCGATCGCACGAGCCCGCTGGATCGCCACCTTGCCGTTTCCGATGATTTTCTCGGTGCAGACGATCAGGGGCCGATGACCCTGAAGGCCTTTGCCGCGGCCGCGCGCGAGCACATGCAGCGGGACGGCATCGAGGCCTCAAGCTACGCGAAGGTGGCGGTGAAGGCCCGCCACCATGCCGCGAAAAATCCGAATGCGGTGTTTCGCGATGAGGTGAGCGTTGAGGAGGTGCTTGAAAGCAAAAAATTCCTCGATCCGATGACCAAATTCCAATGTTGCCCACCTACCAGCGGTAGCGCCGCGGCCCTCGTCTGCTCTGAGGCGTTTTTAGCGCGGCACGGCATCGACAACGCCATCAAAATCGCCGCCCAATCCATGGTCACCGATTTCGACAGCTCCTTTAAAACCAGCGCAATCGATATGGTGGGGGCAGACATTTCGAGCGAGGCGGCCAAAGAGGTTTATGAGGCCGCGGGCATCGGCCCGAACGAGGTCGACGTGGTGGAGCTGCACGATTGTTTCACCATCAATGAAGCCCTGTCCTATGAGAGCCTTGGCCTAACGCCCAAGGGCACGGCAGCAAAGTTCATCGAGGACGGCGACAACACCTATGGGGGCAAGGTTGTGGTCAACCCCTCGGGGGGGTTGTTGTCGAAAGGCCATCCGCTCGGGGCGACGGGGCTTGCCCAATGCGCCGAGCTGGTGTGGCAGTTGCGCGGCGAGG
Organism: Pseudomonadota bacterium; assembly: GCA_038748465.1. GTDB lineage: Bacteria > Pseudomonadota > Alphaproteobacteria > M2410 > M2410 > JBCDJA01. The sequence continues at coordinate 6,713 of JBCDJA010000019.1, read as the reverse complement.
CGGAGGCCCGGCAGGTGGAGGGTGCGCGCCATGGGCTCCAACACAATGTCGGCCTCGGCGGCGCTGCCGTCGTGACGCTTTATCAGAACGCCTGAGAGGTTAAACGTTCCTCCCGGGATGCCGGCTTAATGGCGATGACGCCGACCTGTCCGGTATCCCCCTTTTGGCTGCCTGTCTTGACAGGCAGCCTTTTTTTTAGGTTTCACAGAGTGCGCCTATTGCGCGACATATCCCCCGTCTACGGACAAAATGGCACCTGTGACGAAGGAGGATCGATCTGAGCAAAGCCAAACGATCGTCTCGGCGACTTCCTCAGGCTTGCCGTGCCGGCCGATGGGCGCCGCCTCATCATAGCCGTGCTCAGGATCGGCGTCCGGCAGGGTCGATTGGATGAGGTTCTCAAGCATCCGGGTCTGGATCGCGCCGGGCGCCACCGCATTGGTGCGAATACCCTGGCGGGAATATTCCACGCTTGCGGTCTTCGTCAGTCCGGCAACCCCGTGCTTTGACATCACATAGGGCGAAAGGCCCGGTATACCGATCAGCCCACAGATTGAGGAAAGATTCACGATGGCACCGCCGGTGCCTTGGGCAAGCATTTGCCGGATGCCGAGTTGCATGCCTAGGAACACGCCGCGCAAATTGATTGCGACCAGTTTATCGAAGGTCGCCAGCTCATACTCGCCGACGGGCACGATGTCGCCTTCGATGCCGGCATTGTTTACCACGCAATCGAGCTTCCCGAAGTGCTTGACGGTGCTGTCCACGAGGGTCTGCATCACCGCTTCTTGGCTGACATCCCCGGGCACGAATTCGGCGTTGCCGCCGCGCTTGCGAACGAGGTCGACGGTTTCAGCCCCGCCTGACTCATTGATGTCGTTACAGAGGATGCTGGCGCCCTCTGCAGCAAAAAGGAGAGCGGCTGCGCGCCCGATGCCATGCGCGGCCCCCGTGAGGAGAACCGCTTTACCGTCTGTCAATCCCGCCATTTGTGTTTGCTCCCAAATCCATTGTGTCGGTACCAAACGATAATCTATGGTACCGATTGTGCCAATGGCTTGGAGGCGCGGCGCGGCGTCTTATTGGGCGACGTAACCGCCATCCACAGGCAGGATCGCCCCGGTGACAAAAGACGATCGGTCCGAGCAGAGCCAAACGATGGCCTCGGCCACCTCTTGCGGTTTGCCATGTCGGCCGATGGGCGCCAGACCGTCAAAGCCGTGCTCCACGTCTTCATCCGGCATGGCGGTTTTGATGAGGTCCTCGAGCATGCGGGTCTGGATCGCTCCCGGTGCGACCGCGTTGACGCGGATACCGTGAGCCGCGTTTTCAATGCTGGCGGTTTTGGTGAGGCCCGCGACGCCATGTTTGGAGATGGTGTAGGGCGAAACGCCGTGAAACCCGATCAACCCAGAGATCGAGGACAGATTCACGATGGCCCCGCCGGTCCCTTGGGCGAGCATCTGCCGCACACCGCACCGGATGCCGAGAAAAACACCCCGCACATTGACGGCCATCAATTGGTCGAAAGTGGCCATGTCATAATCGGTAACGGTCGCGATCTCTCCCTCGATGCCGGCATTGTTGACGACACAATCAAGCTTCCCGAATTGGGTGACCGAGGCGTCGACCATGGCTTGGATGTCGGCCTCTTGGCTTACATCCCCACGAATAAACTCAGCTTTGCCGCCGGCCTTGCGCACTAAGTCCACGGTCTCGGCGCCGCTGGTTTCGTCGATATCGCCGCAAATGACGCTCGCGCCTTCCCGGGCGAATAAGAGGGCGGTTGCCCGCCCAATGCCGTTGGCGGCGCCGGTGATGAGGGCCGCCTTGCCCTCGGTTAATCCTGCCATAGTGTTTGCTCCCGAAACGGTTTATGGGGCCAAGCCTGCCACCCAACGAAGGCGCGCGAGGCCGATGACCCGTTCAGAGAGGGTAATCGAGCAAGGCTTGGCCTGCCAATGGTGGGCAAGCGGCAGCGAGCGTGGTTTAGTCCCGCCGAGCCCGGAGCGGCCGGCGCCGGTGAGCCGATTTTTATGACAGTAAACGAGCAAGATTTTCGCGATGCCTTGGGCCGGTTTGCAACCGGTGTGACGGTCGTCAGCTGCCTTGAGGAGGGCGGCGACCCGGGCCGAGAAAGGGCGGTTGGCTTCACGGCCAATTCGTTCACTTCCCTCTCGCTCGATCCGCCCCTTGTGCTGTGGTGCATCGACAAACTGGCGACCGGCTATCGGCTCTTCACCGAGACAGATCACTTCACGATCAATCTTCTTTCATCGGAACAAAAAAGCCTTGCCATGCGCATGGCCAATGCGGCCGATAATGGGCTGCAGGCGGATGAATGGATGCCTGGCGGCCATGGCCAACCGCTTATCAGGGGATCGATTGGGGCGCTCGAGTGCGCTCGCGAAACATTGTTTCCCGGCGGCGACCACACAATCATTGTGGCGCGAGTCTTGGCCGCCCACGGGCATGAGGGCGAGCCCCTGATCTACTTCAAGGGGCAATTTTCAGCCCGCCAGAAGGCTCTCGGCTGATCGGCATGCCGCGACTAGCGGCAAGTCTTTCGCGGGCGCTTCGTCCATCCATCACATTGATCCCCTAAAGTGCACGCGCTAAACCCCGATGGCCCTTGCGACATCACGCGTCCCGGTCGACACTGATCGGGTAAAAACGGGGCATGAGGCGAGCCGGCTCGGCTGCGCCGCAATCCAAACGATCGGTCGTCTTGGATCGACAGGTATGGAGGGGACGCCGATGGGCGCATCACTTAACGACAGTTTGACCTTGCCCTGCGGGGCCGTTCTTAAGAACCGGATCGCTAAATCGGCGATGACCGAGGGGCTGGCCGACCCCTACAACCAGGCAACCGAGGATCATGTGCGGCTCTACCGCAAATGGTCGGAAGGGGGCTGCGGGTTGTTATTGTCCGGCAACATCCAGATCGACCGCCGCTCCATGGAGCGGCCCGGCAACATCGCCGTCGATAACAATGGCGCGCTTGACATGTTGGCGCGCATGACCGCGGCCGGAACCGAGGCGGGCAACCATTTTTGGGCACAGATCTCCCATGGCGGGCGCCAATCGCCGGCCAGCATCTGCCCGGACCCGGTCGCCCCCTCCGCCGTATCCTTGGAAAATTTCCAAAAGGACAAATTCAACCCGCCACGGGAGATTACCGTCGACGAGATTGAGGATTTTATTGGCCGGTTTGCCCATGTGGCGGGCGTGTGCAAAGACGCGGGCTTTACAGGGGTTCAACTGCATTCTGCCCATGGCTATTTGCTGAGTTCCTTCCTCTCTCCGGTGACCAATCAGCGGACCGATGAATGGGGTGGCAGCCTAGAGAACCGCACACGGTTTTTACGCCGCGCCCTCGAGGCCGTGCGCGCGCGGGTTGGGCCGGATTTCCCGATCTCGGTAAAGATCAATTCTGCCGATTTCCAGAAGGGCGGATTTGACGAAGGCGACTCGCTGCAAGTACTTGGCTGGCTCGGCGATTGGGGCGTTGATTTGATCGAGGTTTCGGGCGGTAATTACGAGGAGCCGGCCGTCCTTTACGGCGATACCGACCCGATGGGCCGGCCGATCCGCGAGAGCACGAAAAAGCGTGAGGCGTATTTCCTCGAATTTGCCGAGAAGGCGCGCGCCGCCACGAAGGCGCCACTGATGGTGACGGGCGGGTTTCGGTCCGCAGCCGTGATGAACGAGGCGCTCACAAGCGGCGATCTCGATGTTGTTGGCATCGCGCGGCCCCTCTGCACCCAGCCCGATGCGGCCAACGCGCTTTTGTCCGGCTCGGCCGATCGGATCGACGATCACGAGAAACGCCTGATGCCGATCACGGCCGAGGACCTGGGCGGACCGGACGTGCCCGAAATCGCAGTGCGCGAGGCGAACCTTTTCGCCGATTTAGGGTGGTTCTGTCTGCAGATTATCTATCTGGGTCAGGACAAGCCCCTGCAACCGGGCTTAGCGCCGCTGCAGGCGCTGCAAGACTATGTTGCCTATGAGACGGACAAGACAGTCAATTGGTCCGGCCCGGCCGGCAACCCCACCGGCAGCGCGGCTGCCGAATAACGCTCATTCAACGGAGGATAATCCAATGCAATTTGTTGTCAGTGCTCTTCTCGCTCCGGGCAAATCACCGGACGATTTAGGCCCCCACGCTAAGGGCGAGGCGGCCGCTGCCTGGGAGCTCACCAAATCCGGCATCTTGCGGAATTTGCTGCTCCGCGAAGACAAGCCCGGCGCCTATCTGATGATGGAAGCCAAGGACGAGGCGGAAGTGAAAGCGGCCCTCGACACCTTGCCGTTTGTTCAGCATGGTCTTCTTACCATCGAGATTTCGCCGGTGGGCCCCTATGCGGGGTTTGAATTATTGCACGGCTAAAGCCGGCAGCCTGGGAGGGCGCACATGAAGCTTCATGGAGATCCGATCGCGATTAACGTGCATCGCGTGATGGTGTTTGCGAATGAAAAGGGCATCGATCTGCCGATTGAAAAGGTGGATGTGATCAAGGGCGAGAACCTTGAAGATGCCTATTTGAAGATCAATCCGCGCGGCACGATGCCCGTGCTGGAACTGGACAATGGCCGGTACCTGGAAGAAGCGCCGGCCATTAATCAGTATCTTGAAAGTCGCTATCCGGAGCCAAACCTTTGCGGGACAGACGCTGAGAGTCGCGCGTTCATCACGGCTCGTGAACGGTGGGTCGAGTTTGAGGGCCTCTCTCCGGCGGGCGACGTGCTGCGCAACAGCGTCCCGTTCTTTGAGGGGCGGTCTTTGCCTGGCCATGCGGGACGGGTGGACTGCCAGCCGGTCTTGATCGATCGCGGCAAACAGCGGCTTGAGTTGTTTTACAAGCTGTTCGAGGACCGCATCTCTCAAAGCAAATATGTGGCGGGCGATGCGTTTTCGATGGCCGATATCACCGCCTGCCTTGTCTTCGGGTTTGCAACCGCCTCGCCGATTGGGGCGGGCGTGCCCCTGCCAGAGACGCATACGCACACAAAACGGTGGCTTGACGAGGTGTTCGCGCGGCCATCGTTCGCCTTCCTCCGGGAGACGGGCTAGGCGCGTTAGCTCGGGCTTGGTGCCTCTTGCATGGTTTATCTCTTGTGCATCGCCGTTAAAAAAGGTCTGGCGGCAGACGGTGGGCGCTGAAGAAATATTTGTGCACCTCGCCCAGGCGGTCTGAGACAAGGCCGCCTGTGTGCACGCCCAAAAGCTGCCCCTTATCATCTACCACCGGGCCTCCAGAAACACCCCGCTCTGCCTTGTATGTCGCCAGCCTGATGTTATCGACAAGGGGCCGGAACGGCGTTTTTGCCCCGGGCGGAATGACGGGTGGATCCAACGTCCGTAGGCTGTGGAGGCGATCGGCCTCAATGCCGCGAACGGTGCCGGGACTGACTACCGGATGTCGCTTCGCCGCGCTCCCCGGATAGCCAAGGGCGTAGACAGTTTCATCCCGGCGGGCGGGTTTGCGCCGCACGGGTACCGGCGGCAGGCCGAGGTCTGACGAAACACTCAGCAGCGCCCAATCTCGCACATGGGTTTGGGCCGCAAAGGCCACCAAGGTCGGGTCGAGGCGCTCGATTTTGACGCTGTTGCCGTCTTGCGCGCCGTCGAACACCAGCCGTCCGTCTGCCGCCAAGAAGGTGATGTCGAGAGACTTCGTTTTCAGGCCGTCAAGCTCCTCCTCAGACAGGCGATAGGGGGCGAAGTCGTTGAAGGCCGGCAGACCTGCAAACCGCCGAATGCAATGAAAGGCGGTCAGGATTTCTTGTCGGCCGACGACGGCCCCTGAGCAATGGCCAAAGGCCTTATCTCCGGTCCCAGTCTTAAACCAAATGGTAGAGGCCGCAGCCTTGCTCACCTCGTCGGGTACGCCGTAGGAGCCGGGTTGCTGATAGTCAGCCCGCGCCGTTGGGGATGCCAGCAGGATGGCGCCCAGCACAAGCCAAGCAGCTGTATGACCGCTTCGCCGCTGCGCGCCCCCGGCACGCGGATTGGTCTTTGTGGCGAGCATTACTTCAGGTCGATGCCCAACCAATCCTTATAGAACGTATCGATGTCCGGTTTGAAATCGTGCACGACCGGGTAGCCCGGTGCCACGGCCTCCACCTCCAGCAAGGTTCCGCTCGCCGGATCGTAATACTCGCGCAGGACCATCCAATCTGAATCACAGCCGAGCATGTGGGGGTACACCTCGTCGATTTTTTCCTGGGTGTCGCGCACAAAGACCTTCGCGTGCAGCTTCCAATTTTCGTGGGCCTCGCAATATTCGTGGCCCCATTTGGATTTGATGATGCGCTTGCCATCGGGCTTTTGCACCACAAACAGGTGCTCGGCGAGGGGCAAGAGGATTTTATCGTCCCACTCAACCGACTCTTGCCAGATCGCAAGCATCTTCAAAAAACGATCCTTGTCCTTGAAGCGGCTTTGCATCTCATGGATTTTTTCAACCGGCAGCTTGCGGTCCTTCAGCTCCCGGAGGGTTTCGATATCATACTCGGCCATCGGATTGCTCCTTAAAAGCTGAAGTCTTCTGGCAGCGACCAGAATTTGAGGTACTTCTCACGCCATGCCGGGGATAGCTCAAGGGATGAATTGTACATGTCCTTCACCGGTTGGATCATATCCCCTTTCACGATGCGCTCGCGCTCGCTGGCGATATAGTCTTTGGTGTCGACAGCCCTCGAAAGGC
>JBCDJA010000018.1:0-14106 GCA_038748465.1 Pseudomonadota bacterium | reverse complement strand
CGGCGTCGTTGAATTGACCGTTGCGATCCATCATGTGTTCGACACCCCCGATGATCGCTTGATCTGGGATGTGGGCCATCAGGCCTATCCGCACAAGATCCTCACAGGGCGGAAAGACCGTATCCGGACCTTGCGGCAGGGGGGCGGTCTTTCAGGTTTTACCAAACGGGCCGAGAGCCCCTATGATCCATTCGGCGCGGCCCACTCCTCCACGTCGATTTCGGCTGGGCTTGGCATGGCGGTCGCCCGCGACCTGGCGGGCAAGGACCGCAACGTCATTGCCGTGATCGGCGATGGGGCAATGAGTGCCGGCATGGCCTATGAGGCGATGAACAATGCCGGCTCCCTCGACAAGCGTTTGATCGTTATCTTGAACGATAACGATATGTCCATCGCCCCGCCCGTTGGCGCCATGAGTGCCTATTTGGCGCGGCTGTTGTCAGGCCAGACCTATCAAGGCGTGCGCGACCTTGCCAAGGAGATCGTAAAGCGCCTGCCACGCCCGATCGAGCAATTTGCATCGAAGTCGGAGGAATATGCCCGGGGCATGGCCACCGGCGGCACCCTGTTTGAGGAGCTTGGATTTTATTATGTGGGCCCGATCGACGGGCACAGCCTCGATCATCTCATCCCCATCCTGAAGAATGTGAAGGACCAGGGGCGGGGGCCGGTGCTTGTGCATGTCGTGACGCAAAAGGGCAAGGGCTATCTGCCTGCGGAAAAATCGGCGGACAAGTACCACGGCGTCTCGAAATTCGATGTCATTACCGGCACCCAACACAAAGCCAAATCCAATGCCCCGAGCTATACGGGCGTTTTCGCCGACAGCCTGATTAAGCTTGCGGAGGCAGACGAGAAAATCGTTGCCATCACGGCGGCCATGCCCTCTGGCACGGGCGTCAATAAAGTCTCCGACCGCTTTCCAGACCGCAGCTTTGACGTGGGCATTGCCGAGCAGCACGCCGTCACCTTTGCAGCCGGCCTGGCCTCGGAGGGCTATCGCCCCTTCGCGGCGATTTATTCGACGTTTCTTCAGCGTGCCTATGACCAGGTGGTCCACGATGTCGCGATCCAAAACCTACCCGTCAGGTTTGCGATTGACCGGGCAGGCCTCGTCGGCGCCGATGGGCCAACCCATGCCGGCGCGTTTGACGTGACCTATTTAGCGACCTTGCCCAACTTCGTCGTCATGGCCGCGGCCGATGAGGCAGAACTTGCCCGCATGACCGCGACGGCGGCCGCCCACGACAGCGGCCCCATAGCCTTCCGCTATCCCCGAGGCGAGGGCATGGGCGTGGAAATGCCGGACGTGCTGGAGCCGCTTGAAATCGGCCGTGGGCGGATCGTGCGTGAGGGGAGCGTGATTGCGCTTTTGAGCCTCGGGGGGCGGCTTACTGAATGTCTCCAGGCGGCCGACAGGCTCGCCGGCCTTGGCCTGCAGACCACGGTGGCCGATGCACGCTTTGCAAAACCCCTCGATCACGCGCTGATTAAAGACCTCGCTGAGACCCATGACGTGCTGGTAACCGTCGAGGAGGGCTCGGTTGGCGGCTTCGGCTCCCATGTTTTGCAGTATCTCGCGCTTGAGGGGCTCCTCGATAAGGGGTTGAAGGTGCGCCCCTTATGCATGCCCGATCGCTTTATCGATCAGGACAAACCCGATCTCATGTATGACGAGGCGGGACTGAACGCGCCGCAGATCGTGTCGGCAGCCCTTGGCGCCTTGGGGGAACCGGCGCTGATCGACGCCGATCGCCGGGCCTGACCTGGAGGGCGCGACTTGGAGGCCGTGAACCTGGAGGCCGTGACTGGAAGGTCGGGGCCCTAGAGTATTGCCAGGACTGGCGTTGGGGCTGGGAGCGATGCGCGATGGGCCGGACCCGTGCAGACAAGCTGCTTGTCGAACGCGGCCTGTTCGCCACACGCGCGAAAGCAAAGGCGGCGATTGAGGCCGGCGCCGTGCTTGTTGAGGGCAAACCGCTTTTAAAGCCGGCAGACGCCTTGTCCGATGGCGTCGATTTTCAGCTCACCCACGACCCCTATCCCTGGGTGTCCCGGGCCGGCTTAAAGCTTCAGCATGGGGCCGATCTCGTTCGGTTGGATTTTGCCGGCCGCACCGTTCTCGATGTGGGCGCGTCCACCGGTGGGTTTACCGAGGTCGCCCTATCGCGGGGCGCGGCGCATGTGTTTGCCGTCGATGTCGGACACGGACAATTGGTGCCGCACCTTGCGGCAAATCCCAGGGTAACGGATCTGAGCGGGACCAATGCGCGGGACGTTTCGCTCGCCCTGCTTGGCGAGCCCGTCGATCTCATTCTCTGCGATGTGAGCTTTATCAGCGCACGGCACGTCCTGCCGCCGGCACTCGGCTGCGCCAAAGCCGACGCCGCGCTAGCGCTGCTCATCAAACCGCAATTCGAGGCAGGGCGGCAGGCGGTCGGCCGCGGCGGGCTCGTGAAAGACCCCGCGGTGCAGGCCCGCGTTGTCGCTGAGCTTGCAGGCTTTGTCGAGGATCTCGGGCTTGGTGTGCGCTGTATCGCCCAAAGTCCGATCGAGGGGGGAGATGGCAACCGCGAGTTTTTGTGCCTGGCGGAGCGGCCGGCATGAGGGCCCCGCGGGATGTTGTGATCACCGGTTGGGGCCGCCAGGGCCATGGCCGCACCGCAGAAACGCCGCCGCGGTTTCTGCCCGGAACAATCCCGGGCGAGACGGTTCAATTCCGCGGTGGCTCGGGCCCGGCTTTCGATGTCATCGACGCCTCCGCCCACCGGGTTCAGCCCGTCTGCAAACACTTTGATCCGTGCGGCGGATGTGAGCTTCAGCACACAGATGAGCATCTGCAAGCTGACTTCAAAGAGGCTCAAATAACCTCGGCCTTGAGGGCCGTGGGGCTTGAGGTGACGCTGCGTCCGCTTGTTCAGGCGTTTGGCGCGGGTCGCCGCCGGGCTGGATTTTCCGCGCACTGGCGGGGCGGCCGACTTGCCCTAGGGTTTGTCGCCAGCGGAGCAGGGGAGATCATCGACCTGTCGATGTGCCCGGTGCTAACCCCCACCTTGGAGGCGTTTGTGCCGGCGCTTCGAGCCTGCCTTGAAGCCGCGGGCGAGGAGGCTTGGGGCAAGCGCTTCGGGGTCTTTGTCACGGAGACCGAAACGGGGATCGACCTTGACCTCACGACAAAGGCGCCGCTTGAGGGCACCCAAAGCGCCTTGGAACGGCTTGCGCACCTTGCTGCGAGCCTTGATCTGGCGCGCGTGTCCGTCGGGGGCGAGGTGGGTGCCCAGCGCCGGTCCCCTGTCGTGCGGATCGATGAAACGCCGGTGCGCCTGCCGCCTCGGGCGTTTTTGCAACCCACGGCGGCGGGGGAGGCGGCCTTGCAGCGCCTTGTGGCGGACGCCCTCCACGAGGCCGCGCCAAAGCGGGTTATCGACCTCTTCAGCGGCTGCGGCACCTTTGCGCTTGTCGCCGCGCGGCGTGCCAGCGTGACCGCGCGGGACGGGGATGGCGCCCTCATCAAGGCCTTGCAAGTGGCACAGACCAACGGCTCAGAGCCACGGAGGCGGCCGATTGCTGCCGCGATGCAAGACCTCTACCGCCGGCCCATGCCGGCAACCGAGTTGTCCCAATCGGACGTCATCATCCTCAATCCGCCCCGCCAGGGCGCCAAACGCCAGGTCCAGCAGATCGGCATGAGCCAAGCGCGCCGATTGATCTATGTTGCTTGTGAGCCGGTCAGTTTCGCGCGGGATGCCGCCTTGCTGATCGGGGCAGGCTTTACGCTCGGCGCGGTAACACCCGTCGACCAATTTCGATGGGCGCCCCATGTGGAACTGGTTGCGACATTCAATCGCCCGCGGGCAAAGCGGCGAGCCGGACTTTTGGACTAAGCGAGTAAAAACGAGAGAGGGCCACCCGAATGGCGACACTCTTTGATCGATTGCATTACCGCGCGGGGCAAACCGCGCGATTTGGGGTTTTCACCGCGGCTTATCTCGCCTCCCGCCGCTTTGCGCCCTATGAGGAGGCCCAGACCCGCGAGCCAAGCGAGGGCTATCCGCCCCCCTCGCGTGCGGACCTGACCGCCGCCTTGCAGGAAGCCTTTACCAAGGATTGGCAGCACATCGCCGAGGGCTATTACCGCAAGCCAGCCGATTTGTTGCTCGACCCCCGCGAGACCGCCTCTCGCCTTGTCGATTATTTTCAGGATCTTCCCAAAGTCACCCAGCGGCGAAAGGATCACGGCCATTCGGAAGTGCTGCAGGATGATCTGCGGGATGATTATCCGCGCTACTATCTGCAGAATTTTCATTATCAATCGGACGGGTGGTTATCTGATCGGTCTGCGCGCATTTACGACACCCAAGTGGATGTGCTCTTCACCGGCTCTGCCGATGCAATGCGCCGTTTGGCCCTCGTCCCCTTAAGCACCCATATGCGCGGCCGCGATCAACGCAAAATCAACGTGCTGGACGTGGCCTGCGGCACGGGCCGGTTGTCCTATTTTATCAAACAGAATTATCCGCGCGTTAACCTCACCTCGCTTGATCTGTCCCCCAACTATCTTGACGAGGCGCGCCGGACTTTGCAAGATTTTTCGCGGGTAAGCTTCTTGAACTCCCCCGTTGAGGCGATGCCGCTGCCCGATGCCTCTCAGGATGTCGTCACATCGGTCTATCTGTTCCATGAGCTTCCCCCCAAGATCCGCTCGGAGGCTGCACACGAAATCGCCCGAGTACTCAAGCCCGGCGGGATTTATATCCACACAGACAGTATCCAGATCGATGATAAGCCAGCCCTTAACGCCCTGTTGGAGCATTTCCCCGTGGCGTTTCACGAGCCCTATTATGCGGGTTATGTGCGCGAGGATCTGGGCCAGCTCTTCGGCGAGGCGGGCCTTGTGCAAACGTGGACGGACATCGCGTTCTTAACGAAGTCCGTTGCGTTCCAAAAGCAAGCGAGCTAGGCGCGGCGCGCCTCAGCCATCAAATCGAGCGGGACTGCTCGTGAAAAAACTCAATCGCCTCGCGGATATGCTCCGGCTTGTCATTGAGCCCTTGGAGGCGCAGTCGGAAGCGGTTGGGTGCCTCGCGCACGAGAATGCCGGCAAAAAACGATCGCAGCGGCATGGGGGAGCGAGGCCGCCGCGCCAGCCTTCTATAGGTGCCGCGGGTTTCAACGACAACGACCGCGTTCGACATCATCCGGACATAGCTCTCGCGAAACAGCACGGTGCGGATATCGGCCCAGGCGAGGGTGCCGAGCCCGTCGACAAATAGCCCATCTTGATCGGCCCGCAATTGCGGCAGGTCTTTTTTCACCATCGGATAGTGATAGGTCCCGACGAGCGCCGGTAAAATGGCGATGGGAAACATAATCGGCGCGCCCCGCACCAAGCCGGCAAAAACCATAAGCGCGCTGAAGAAATACGCTCCAACGACAAGCGAATCGGCGGTTCCCGGGCTGAAGCCGGTCTCAAAAGATCGTACGGTTTCGCTCATGCCGTCCCTCTCGGCGCGCTGGCGCTCACGGACTGTGCTGCGGGTCTGCCCACGGTATCAGATGGCGCCGCCCCCCGCTTTGGCCAATATGTCTTAACAAATGGTCAGCCAAAACGCAGGCCATCATCGCCTCTCCAACCGGCACAGCGCGAATGCCGACGCAGGGATCGTGCCGGCCCTTGGTGATTACGTCTGTCTCCTCCCCATCGCGGCGCACCGTCTGACGGGGGGTGAGAATGGAGGAAGTGGGTTTGACGGCAAACCGCGCCACGATGGGTTGGCCGCTTGAGATGCCGCCAAGAATGCCGCCGGCGTGGTTGGCGAGGTCGCGCACCCCCTCTTGGCCCGACCGCATCTCATCGGCATTGGCCTCGCCGCTCAACGCCGCCGCGGCAAAGCCCTCGCCGATCTCGACGCCCTTGACCGCATTGATGCTCATGAGGGCGCTTGCGAGCTCCGCATCGAGCTTGCCATAGATCGGGGCGCCGAGCCCTGCAGGGATGCCCTCGGCCGTGAGCTCAATAACCGCGCCGGCCGAGCTGCCGGCTTTGCGCACGCCATCGAGATAGTCTTCCCACTGACTGGCAGCGACCGGGTCAGGCGACCAAAAGGGGTTTTGCTCGATCGCGTCCCAGGACCAGCGCTCCCGATCGATCCAATGGGGCCCGATCGCAACCAGCGCGCCGCGTATCTTTACCTCCGGCCCGATCAAGCCTGCGAGGACTTTGCGGGCAATCGCCCCGGCGGCAACCCGGGCCGCGGTCTCGCGCGCGCTCGACCGGCCGCCCCCGCGATAATCGCGCAGGCCATACTTCTTGTCGTAAGTGACGTCGGCATGGCCCGGGCGGTAGGTGTCGCGGATGGCGGTGTAATCTTTCGAGCGTTGGTCGACGTTTTCAATCAGCAAACTGATCGGCGTGCCCGTGGTACGGGGCCCGTCCGTGGCCTCGTCTTCAAAGACGCCCGAGAGGATGCGCACCTGATCGGGTTCTCGGCGCTGGGTGGTAAATCGATTCTGGCCCGGCCGACGGCGATCGAGATAGTGCTGGATGTCGGCCTCGGTAAGCGACAGCCCCGCGGGTGTTCCGTCAACGACGCATCCAAGCGCCGGTCCATGGGATTCGCCCCAGGTTGTAAACCGGAAGAGCTGGCCGAAGCTGTTAAAGGACATCTCAATCCGTTTTTCTGTCCGGCACCGTAATGTCGGGTGCGTCCTCGGCTTTCATTCCGACCACGTGATATCCGCAATCCACGTGATGCACCTCGCCGGTAACCGCACTGCCAAGATCACTGAGCAAATAGACTGCCGCATTGCCCACCTCATCGCCGCGCACGGTGCGGCGCAGCGGGGCGTTATATTCGTTCCATTTGAGGATGTAGCGAAAATCTCCGATGCCGGCGGCGGCGAGGGTTTTAATCGGCCCAGCGGAAATGGCATTGACGCGGATATCGTTCTTGCCGAGGTCGGCCGCGAGATACCGGACGCTTGCCTCCAGCGCGGCTTTTGCCACCCCCATGACGTTGTAGTGCGGCATCCATTTTTCAGCGCCGTAATAGGTGAGGGTCAGCAGCGATCCACCCTCGGTCATCAGTTTCTCTGCCCGCTGAGCGACCGCTGTGAAGGAATAGCACGAAACGTTGAGGCTCATCAGGAAGTTGTCGAGGGTGGTATCGACGTACCGGCCCTTAAGCTGGCTTTTGTCGGAAAAGGCAATTGCGTGGACCAAAAAGTCCAGCCGGCCCCACCGCTCGGCAAGGTGGGCAAAGGCCGCGTCCATGCTGTCCGGGTCCGTGACATCGCAGGGGATGAGAACGTCCGACCCGAGCGATTCGGCGAGCGGGCCCACGCGCTTTTCCAGGGGGCCGCCCTGGTGTGTCAGGGCGATCTCCGCGCCTTGGCCTGCGCACGCCTTGGCGATCGACCAGGCAATCGACCGCTCATTGGCAACACCCATGACCAGCCCGCGCTTGCCTGCCATCAATGAGGGGGTGGCTGTCATAGGGCCTCCGCTTGTTCCGGTTTGTTCATTGGCGCGTATCCTACACTTAAGGCTAGTGCCTTCAAGGCGTTAGAGTACCCGCGCTATCCCTTAGCGCTCGCCGATCACACAAGATCCATTCGATTAGCCGGGCGTAACCCTGGGCCAATCGCTGGGCCTAACCGAACGGCCGCTGGCCTGATCGGCTGCTTGCCATGCCTCAAGGGCGCTTTCGACGTGGGAGGGGGCGGGTGTGCCGGTCTGGATGGCCAGCGTCACGCGCTGGTCGCCGGCACCGCCCTTGGGCTTGGCAAGGCCCCGGCCCTGAAGTCGCAGGGGCCGGGCGGGGTCAGCGCCCTTCGGAACGGTTAGCATAACCGTGCCGGCGAGGGTCGGGACAGGGATCCGCGCGCCGAGGACGGCTTCGGGCACACTGACCGGCAGGGTGAGATGCACATCGCTGCCCCGGCGTTCAAAGAGCGGATGGGGGAGGGTTTCAATCCGAAAGCCTAAGCCAGATTCGCCCGCCTCATTGGCGTCGAGGGCGGTGCCGTTGGCGGCATAGAGGGTTGCCGGATCCGCGCCCGGTCTGACGGTGACAGAGACGACCTGACCATCTTGCAGACGCACCTTTTTTTCGGCGCCGGCAAAGCACTCCTCGAGCGAAATTTTGACGACGCAAACCCGGCTGTCTGCCGCTTTCGAGGCGCTCATAAAGGGGGTTACAAGGTCATCCGTAGGCGGGCCATTGGCGCCGGTCTCAAAGCCATCGCGCATGTGCTTGAAGGCCGATTTGAGCGCGTTGAGCGCCCCTGACCCTGCGGGTTTTTGCGCCCCTGGGGGAGTGCGCGGGCCCGCCCCTGCGAGCGAGGTCTTTGACGTGGCGCGATAAGGGCCAAGTCCCTCGGCGGGCTCGCTCCTGGCTGCGCGCTCTTTGCGCGCCGCAGGCTCATTAGACGCCGCGGGCGCTGGTTTTGGCTTGGCGCGGGCGCCCTTTGGCGGGGCGTGCCGCTGGCCTTTTGCGCGTGCCGCCTGACGGGGCTTGCTACCCCCCCGGCCTTTGCGCGGCCGACCTGCGTTCTGATGCGCCTTGCCGCCAGGCGACCTCGCGCTGGCCCCGGACAGAGCCTCATAGGCCGATTTGATTTTGTGGAACCGGGCAAGGCGTGCCTCTGCCGCAGCCGGGCCCGCCGTTGGGTCAGCGTCCGGGTGGTATTGTTTTGCAAGGCGCCGGTAGGCCTCTTTGATGGCCTTTTGGGACGCGCCGGGCGCAAGCCCGAGGACCTGATAAGGGTTCGACATGGCCGTTCCGTGCGTGCGGGCGTGCCGCCCGTCAAAATCGAAGCGGGGAGTCTAGGCGCTGGAGGCAGCTAAACCGTTAAAGCGAGGGGGGTTACTCGCCGAGGGGGAGCGACGGGCGCGCGCGCTGGCTTGTCAACGACTCAAGATAGACGATCGCCCCACGATGGCCTGCAGCGGCCGCCCGTGCGTAAAGCTTCAGGGCAAGCTCCTGATTTGCTGTCATCCCGACGCCAAGCTCGGCAAGCCTGGCCAGTTCGAAGGTTGCGCCCGTATGGCCGGAATAGGTCGCTTGGCTCAACCATTCCACGGCCTTTGCTTCGTCCTTCGGCACCCCATCGCCTGCAAGATACAACAGCCCTAGATTGGCCTGGGCGCCGGGCAAGCCATAGTCGGCCGCCCGCCGGTAGAAAAATGCTGCCCGCTCCAAGTCTTTCTCAACGCCCAGCCCGCGGCGAAGCATGTGCGCCACATTTCGCTGGGCCGCCAGATTGCCGGTCTGGGCGAGGGGCAGCCAGGCCGTGAACGCGGCTTCGAAATCGCCGGCGTCATAGGCGACCAGCCCGGTTTGAAAGACCGCGTCCCGTTCTTCCGTCATCATTGAATGGGGGTCGATTTCGCCCGGGACATCAGTGGGCCCGAGTTCTGTCGCCAAGGTAGGCGACAGAAAAAGGGCGCCCGCAACGCAAAGGGCCATCCATAGCCGCATGCCGGGCGCGGCCCATCGGGCTAAACGTGGTGGATTAAAGGTCAAGCCGAGGGGACCCAGGGCGCGTGTTCTCACTCCAACAGACGCCAAGAGCCGTCGGCCATCCGGCAGGCCTGACCGCGCCCGCCCGCGGTTTCCCCGTCTACGGTCAGTTCTGTATCGAAAATCCGGCATTCCTGGCCGCGAGAGACAAAGGTTGTGGTGGGGGTTATCCCGCCAGAATTACCCGATTGGGGATTGTCCCACCACACCGTTTCAAGATCACTCGCCCCATCGAGTGCATCCAGCGTGGCCTCGCCGGCCAATTGCCGGTCGCGTTCATCGAGTTTGCGTCCGATATAGGCGCCGGCATAGCTGCCGATGAGACCGCCCAACACGCTGGCTGCCCAACGGTCTTCGCTGTCGCCGCCGAATTGCGCCCCGAGGATGGCCCCGCCAATGCCCCCGATGATGGCGCCCGCCCGCTCCCGGTCGGTTTGGGCGAGAGCCGGTTGTACGAGGAGCGTTAACCCAAGCAAAAAGACGCAAAAGCGTTTCATCCATGCCTCCCGGCCCTTAAATGCCGCATCGTCAAAAGAACGCCTCTCGCGGCAGGGTTCTTGCGCAGTGTACTCTGGAGCAGGACTACGGCAAGCCTGTGACCAAGATGATGACACAGCCTAAGACACAGCGGCAGACCCGCGGCACCGTGCGGCTTTGCACCGCGACGGGGCGTTGCCTGGAGGGGCGACACGTATGGACGAGGCGATAAAAGACGAAGCGCTCCCAGGCCAAGAAGCAGCGTTTTTTAAGGCGCAAGAGCCCTTTGGCCTGTTTGCAGATTGGTTTGCCGAGGCAGAGCAGACCGAGCCCGTGGACGCCAACGCCATGGCGCTTGCAACCGTCAGCGATGAGGGCTGGCCGAACGTGCGGATTGTCTTGCTCAAGGGGTTCGATGAGCGCGGATTTGCCTTTTACACCAATTATGAAAGCGCGAAGGGCACGGAGCTGTTGGCAGTACCGCGCGCCAGTTTGAATTTTTATTGGAAGAGCCGCGACCGGCAGGTGCGGGTCGCGGGGCCCGTGGAGCAGGTCGGTGAGGCGGAAGCCGATGCCTATTTTGCCTCGCGGGCCCGGGGGAGCCGGATTGGCGCTTGGGCCTCGGACCAATCCCGGCCGGTGGCTTCGCGCGCCGAGCTTGAGGCAGCCGTTGCCCGAGCGAACGAGCGCTTTGACGACAAAGAGGTGCCGCGTCCGCCCCATTGGTCCGGCTTTCGGGTTGTCCCGTTACGGATTGAATTTTGGCAGGCGGGTGAGTTCCGCCTGCACGATCGCTTGGTGTTCTCGCGCGATCGTCCCGGCGCCGATGCGTGGCACAAAGAACGCCTGAACCCCTGAGTGTGCGAGGCTGATCGTCAACCGCCATGGCCGTGAAGCGTTCCGATTCGCGACTGTTTGATCTGCAGGAGGATAAAGCTGCAGAAGCCCTGCTGCGCCTTAAATTGCAGGTGGGTGCGGCAGCCGTTGCGGTTGCTGTTTTTCTGTTCGCCTCAAAGATCGCGGCCTATGTCGTCACCGGCTCGATAGGGCTGTTGGGCTCGGCGCTCGATTCGGCGGCCGATGCGGCGGCCTCGACCCTTATCTTTCTGGCAATGCGTTACGGTGGGCGGCCGCCGGATTTCGATCACCGCTTTGGGCATGGCAAGGCAGAAAGCATTGCCGCGCTCGTGCAGGCCGTCGTGATGGTCTTCTCGGCCGGGTTTTTGGTGTTCCAGGCGCTGGCGCGTCTCCTTGATCCGCGCCCGATCGAGGCCGGTCTTGTCGGTATCCTGGTCTGTCTCTTGGCGATAGTCGTGACCCTCGGCCTTGTTGCCTACCAACGCCGGGTGCTGGCCCGGGTGCAATCGACAGCCATTGCCGCCGATAATCTGCAATACGAGACGGATGTGCTGCTGAACGGGGCCGCTATCGCCGGCATTGGGGCGAGCGTCTATTTGGGTTTTGGCGCCGCGGATGCGCTCATCGGTCTTGCCATTGCGGGCTATCTCGCGTTTGGCGCAACCCGTGTCTTTAAGACCGCGTTTAATGAACTCACCGACAGGGAATTGGCGCCCGGTCAACGGGACCGGATCAAAGGCATCATCGAAGGTCATCCCCAGGTGCTGGGGTTCCATGACTTGCGCACCCGCCGCGCGGGAACGTTTTCGTTCGTGCAGGTCCATGTGGAGATCGACCCGTCCTTGAGCTTTGTCGCGTCTCATCAGGTTGCCGATGAGGTGGAGCGGATGATCGAGGGGGCGGTGCCCAACACCGAGGCCATTGTGCATGCCGACCCAGCCGGCCTTGAGCATGTGCACGACATCCTCACATCTTAGCCCGACAGCCCGACCGCCCGACCGCCCGACCGCCCGACCGCCCGACCGCCCGACCGCCCGACCGCCCAGGGACGGCGCGCCGCCCCGATGCCTAAAGCAGGATCGACAGGTTGAGGGAGCCGAAAATGTCCTCCTCGTCCTGCCCGTCAAATTCCTTGGATCGGTAGACCATCGAATACCCCAGGCTAATGTTGTTGACCTGCATCATCAGTCCGGCGGACACATCGTACACGAAATCTTTTTTGTCGATGCTGGCACTGTCCGTAAACGTATTACCATCAAGGAAGATGTTTTGCGCCACGGCCCGGGCCTCGATGCCGGCAAAGGCATTCCACCGGAAGCCGTCGAAGGTCGTGCGATAGGATGCGGCGTTGACACCCGGGCGCACCCGCCTCACCCCATAATCCGACTGCAGATGGCTGCCGAAGCGTAAGGTTAGGCCGGCGCCGGCATAGGTGAAGACATTGCCCGCGGTGAGATCAATATGCGGCTGGAAATCAAAGCCCCAATTCTCGCTGAAGGTCACCACATTCAGCCAGCGCTTTTCATAGGACAGGGTGAGGGCAAGCTCGTCATCGAGCTGCCTGTCCCAGCCTTCGGGGTCGCCATCGCCAAGCACTTCATGGGCAAAAGACTGCGCCTGTTCGCCGAGGGCGCCCGGCCCAATGAGCCCAAGCGTTAGCTCCACGGTTTCAAGGCTCCGGTCCACTTTGGACATGAGTGCGGCTGAACCATAGAGCCACCCGGCATAGGGCCGGTCATCCGGGTCGGGCACCTTGCGCGACAAATCCTCGGGCGTGAAGACGCTCTGACCAACGCCCAGGGCGTAGCGAAGCTCTCCTTCCTCACTGAAAAACGGGAGGAACCGGGCAAGCGACATTGACCATTCGGGGACCTGGTTGGCGCCGCTCGTGTAGGTGACGCCGATCCCGCCGGTATAGGCCCGATCCTGGTCGGCCACGGTGTCGTTTTCTAGGATTAGGCTGACGGTGCCCCGATGGGCCTGAGGGTTGTCATCGCCAACCGGAGGGGGCCCGTCATCGGCGATTGCGCCGGCCATGAGCAGGCACGAGGCAGCGCAAACGAGTGCGGAGCCGGAAAGCCATCGCGTTTTGTCATGAAATCCCTGAACAAGGCGAGCCTGCGCATTCTGTCGCTGCATTCTATCCCCCAACCATTTTTGTTGATCCCGGCACCGGATGGTCCGCGACACGTGATCTGAGGCCGAAAGGTGCCCTGACACCGACCGTCAATCAGGCGCGACTCAGATGCCGAAACCACAGTTTAGCCATAATATCGGTGAGGCGGAGAGGGGCTAGAGGCGCCGTAGCGGCTGCAATGAGTTCTCGATCCGTGTTGCAAGGATGCCATGGCTATTGAGGCGCGGGCGACAGAACCCTAGATTGCACCAAGCCACAAAACTGATCGCAAACGGGAGGAACGCGCGATGCACGGTCTCATGCAGGATTATAAGCTGGTCGTCCCCACCATTATCGACCACGCAGCCCTCAATCACGCCGATCAGGTCGTCGTGACCCGCGGGGTGGAAGACGGCGCAATCCGCCGGATTACCTATGAGGCGGTTAACCGGAATGCCCGTCTGTGTTCGAGCGGCCTGCAAGAGCTCGGCATGAAAAAAGGCGATCGCATCGCCACCATGGCCTGGAACACCGACCACCATTTGGAAGCCTGGTACGGCATCATGGGGATTGGTGCGGTCTGCCACACGGTCAATCCGCGGCTGTTCCCAGAGCAAATTATCTACATCATCAACCATGCAGAGGACCGGGTCGTTTTCACGGACACGACCTTTCTGCCGATTTTCGAGAAGTTGATCGATCAACTGCCGACGGTGGAGCACTTCATCGTGCTGACCGACAAAGACCACTTGCCCGAGACCAGTTTGAAAAACGTCCATTCCTATGTGGAGTGGCGCGATCAGCAGAAAGACGGGTTTTCTTGGGTTGATGTGGATGAAAACGATGCCTGCGGGCTGTGTTACACATCGGGCACCACCGGCAATCCGAAAGGGGTTCTGTACTCCCACCGCTCCAACATCCTGCACGGGCTGATCGCCGGCACGAAGGACACGATCGGCTTTAGCGCGGCCGACACAATCTTACCGGTCGTTCCGATGTTCCACGCCAATGCGTGGGGGATTACCTTCGGCGCGCCGATGGCGGGCAGCAAGATGGTGTTCCCCGGCATGCAGATGGACGGTGCGAGCATTCATGAATTGTTAGAGACGGAGCAGTGCACCCATGCGGCGG